>JADGPW010000175.1 GCA_017882265.1 Chitinophagaceae bacterium
AATATTTAGCAGTAACCTTGCCCAATTTGGGAAATAAAAATTATTAAAATATTTTTTTAACCATACGTCATACATGATAATGGCCTCGTAGTACAATGGATAGTATAAGAGTTTCCGAAGCTCCAGATACAGGTTCGATTCCTGTCGAGGTTACTTGTTAAAATTTCAATTTTTAAGTCGTTGAATTTCAGCCATCTTCGGATGGTTTTTTATTTTATATAGGCGAATTTTGATCTTTTTGTTTACGGTTTTGTTTACGATTTTTTATTTCACATATGCAATGTAGTGATAATTAATGCGAAACATTCAAAAGTTCGATTCTTGGAGCAACACCGAGCTGAAAAAGAAATTCCAGCATGAGAACAAATGACTGGCTGGTTTAATTTAAAAGGAATAGTTTCTGCCTGTTCCATTTCATCAAGATTGTAAAACTGTTTTGGTGTCATCCTTTGAATTTTTCCTTTAGATTCGACCATTCGTCCCTTCTATAATCTAACATCCTGGCTATTATGCTTAATCGCAATGTGGGAAATGAACGCTGTTTCAATTATTGCAGAAAGCGAATATACATAGCCGTTATAATGATGATTATTCCACTAGGGTTTCACATTGCGCCGGCATAAAACGCTGACGGTATGATCTTATCAAAACAACTATTTCTTTTGGTAATATAGATTTCCCGGGAGTCCTGATGGATGCAGTAAACTCAAAATTGATGTGCCGGTGCGAGCCTACACTATGCATTCATTTACCAGGTATAGAATGGACTCGTAATTTTTATTGACTGCTTCAGACATTGCCATTTCACAAGTCTTTGTAGAAGAATAATATCCCTCATAGTCAGCGGCTTTTACCTCCTGTGCCTCAAAGAAAGTAGCGGAAATAGTTAGCTCAGGAAATAAGAATCCCCTGTCACCTGCCATGCCACAACACCCTGCCTGTACAGGAATAGTGACCTGTTTGGCAAAATGGCTGGCAATATTTCGGAATTTATTTTCTGTGCCCATTTTTTTCAGGGAGCAGACAGGATGCAAAACGATATTTTCTTTTTTTTGCCTGACTGAGCAAACAGGCATAACCATGTCATGGAGATAGTCTATACTGTCCAAAATGCGCAGCTGATCAAATATGGATTGATTACTTAAAGAAAGTACAGGGCGGAAATGATGTAATGTATAAGCACAAGAGCTCACATCAATAACAACAGGAAGCTTTCCTTCCTGCGAACTTCGCCATAATTGTTCAACGATTTTATTAGCAGTGAAACTGTAGGCGTCACTAAATCCTTTTGAGCTAAAGATTTGCCCGCAACAACTGCTATGAATATTTTCAACCACTTTTACCAGGAAGCCTGCTTTAGCAGAAACTTCCTGGAATGTTTCCATAATGTTTTTCTTGCCGGTTAACGAATTGCCAAGTAACCTTGAAATACAGCTTGGAAAATACACGATCATACCGTTTGAAGCCGATTCCGGTACAATGGGCTCTACTTTTAATATATCTAAATCCGGCGGGGCACCGATCTGCTTAGTCCATAAAGGAAATGAGGGTATCACTTTCTTTACCATTTGTGTAAAAATTCCCATCGTCTTCTCTCCTGTTATCCGGTTGGCAGTTACGCCTAAGTACAATGCCAGCCGTAGAATCCATACTGTCAATGCGAATTTATTTGCGACCATTGATGCAAGTTTGGTAGCAAAAAAAGAATGATTTTCTTTTCTTAACCGCTTTACCAGGTCACCGGTATTAATATCAATAGGACAGGCCGCCGCACAAAGACCGTCTACGGCACAGGTTTCCAACCCATCATATTGGTACTGCTGGAGCAATGTCTTATGATTTTTATGATCCCCTGCTGTATCCATCATAGCCAATGCCCTTCTGGCAACAATCCTTCGCCTGGGCGTCAGGGTTATATTCCTGCTTGGGCATACAGGTTCACAAAAACCACATTCAGTGCATCGATCGACTTCCGTTTCAACAGATGGAAGTTGTTTAAGGTTTTTGATATGTACCTGTTTATCATCGTTGATCAGGACTCCTGGATTCAACAGACATGAAGGGTCTGCCGCTGATTTAATACGCTTCATTATCTCATACGCATTTCCACCCTATTCTGTCTCCACAAAAGGTGCCATATTCCTGCCAGTACCATGTTCAGCCTTTAGGGTACCGTTATATCTGTTAACTACCAGGTGGACTACTTCCCGCAAAAAAAGATCATACCTTTCTATTTCAGCCGGTGTATTAAAAGATTGCGTTACTACAAAATGTATATTGCCATCACCACCATGGCCGAAAATGATCGCATTATGATAGGTATATTTTTTAAAGAGCTCCTGCAATTCAAGAATAGCAGCTCCCATTGTTTCCAGCGGAAAGGCAACATCTTCCAAGATAACAGTAGTACCACTTGCCCGGACCGCACCCACTGCCGGGAACAAGCCTTTACGTATTTTCCATAAAAAATCTCTTTCAGACGGATCCGAAGTAAATGTCACGGCTTTTAAAAGTGAAAGTTCCCCGGATGTTACCAGGAAATTATTTACCCGTGATTCCAGTTCCGTCAAACTGGCTTCCTGAAATTCTATCAACAATGCAGCAGCACCGGGTGGTAATGTTTTAACAAACGGATCCATGCCGGGTAAATGTTCAATAGCCCTCAGGGATGCGCGATCCATCAGTTCTATCATAGCTGCACCTGCATTTTTTAAAGTCATCGTCGAATTACAGGCAGCATATATATCCCGAAAATACAATATAGATGTAGCCTTGCAGGGTTGGTCCGGAATGGTTTCCAGCACCGCGTCAGCAATAAAAGCAAGTGTGCCCTCTGCTCCGATCAGCAGGTGGGCAAAGATATCCAGTGGATGTTCATGATCAATAAACGCATTTAATGAATAACCTACTGTATTTTTTGTCTTATACTTTCGTCTGATAGTATCGTATAGTTGATGATCTTCCATTATCTTTTTTCTAAGTAAGGTCAGCTCATTGGACAAATCCCTGCACGAAGTTTCAAAACGTTCATAATCACCTTTTTCTTCAGTAGAAAATGTTTGTCCATCTGGCAATATAAAGCGAATAAATCTGGTAGTATGATACGAATTAAACTGAACCCCACAACACATACCACTTGCATTGTTAGAAAGGATGCCCCCATCATGGCAGCTTCAATACTGGATGGATCGGGGCCTATTTTTCTTGTAAATTTTTTAAGGTAGGCATTTACCATAGCACCGGTGATACCGGGTTGTACCCGCACCATCGCACCATTATGGGTTATCTCTATATGTTTCCAACCCTGACTGAGATCGACAAGAATACCATCGGTGATTGACTGGCCGGAAAGACTGGTTCCTCCAGCACGAAAAACCAGTGGGATTTTAAAGCATTGTGAGAACTTGAAAAGTGCAATGACTTCCCGTTCATTCACGGGACATACTACAGCTAGTGGAACCAAACGGTAAAACCCCGCATCTGAAGCATAAGAGACCCGGTCAATGAGTTTTGCCTTAATACGTTCTTCCGGTATTATTAGTCGTAACCCGGGATGCCAGTCTCCATGAGGTTCACTCTGATTAAAAATTCCTGATAAAGCTGCATAATATTTTATACTATTTTGCATGATCTTATTATATTGCCGAATTAAAAAATGAGGGTCCTTTAGAAAAAGGACCCGTTAAACAGCTTCAATTAGCCTGCTTATGAGAATTATATTTATTCCCGGGGCTTATACAAGACAAAAGCTTTATGTAATTTTTATCTATAAAATATAAATGTCCTGGCATTAATCATTTTAGTTGCTGCTCTTACAGCATTTAATATTTCGGCTTTATGCCTTACCTGCATATTACTTTTCGTCCCTTTCAAAAAATCTTCCAGATACATCAGGCAGCTTACATCAGTGGCAGTGATCTTATAATAAAAAAATTTCTAATACAGATTCCCTTTTCAATTTTTTTTAAACTTTAAATTCAATACTAACCGAACAGCATAGAATTTATTATTTTTTAGCATTGATAAATTTTTCCTGCAATA
>JADGPW010000176.1 GCA_017882265.1 Chitinophagaceae bacterium
TGATATCGCTCAGCACTACATCTACATCGGTGTGTTGTTCCATTTGTTCAAGGGCGTGCCTGCCATTGATGGCAAAAACGAATTCGTATTTGTGTTCCCGTATCTTCTGTCGAAATTTCTGCTTGATCAGCATTTCCAGGTCCACTTCATCATCCACTACTAAGATCTTTGCCATTACTTTATTGCTTTTAATTTTTCTTTCAGGACATTAAACTCAAGTGGTTTAGCTAAAAAATCATCTGCACCCAGCCGCATAGCTGTATCGTAATTTTCTTTATCCCCATAGGCTGTTATCATCATAACAACCGGTGGTGGCTCATGATGTTTTTCTTTTATATGCCTCAATAGTTCCAGGCCGCTCATGCCCGGCATATTGATGTCAGATAAGATCAACACGGCTTCGTGTTGATTCTGATTAAGATAAATCAATGCTTCCTCGCCGGAAAAAGCAAAAACAAATTCCATTTCCTTATCCCGGATCTCTTTCCTGAAGCGTTGTTCAAAAAGAACCTGGACATCATGTTCGTCGTCAACCACTAAAATTTTCATCTCGTGAATGTAGGTTTTATACGGGTAAGATAATAATGAACTCTGCAAATTCTCCTTCTTTGGTTTCCACTTTCAATTCTCCGCCATGTCCCTTCTTGATGATCTCATAACTCATGCTGAGCCCCAGTCCCGTTCCTTCGCCAACAGGTTTGGTAGTAAAGAAGGGTTGAAAAATTTTATCCATCACTTTTTGCGGCACACCATTACCGTTGTCCCTGATTTTTATAACTACTTTATTCTCCAACTTTTGAGTACTGACACTAACGGAGGGTTCGTACTGAATCCCCCCTTCGGGGGGTGGGGGGGCCGTTTTCTTTTTCTGCATCACTGAATAAAAAGCATTTGTTAACAGGTTGATGATCACCCGCCCAATATCCTGCGGAGCAATATTTATTTTGGGGAGATTGTTGTCAAAATCAGTTTCTGTTTTTGCGTTGAACGATTTGTCTTTTGCCCGGAGGCCATGATAACTCAGGCGCATGCATTCATCGGCTAATACATTAATATCAGTAGGTTCTTTCTGCCCGCTGCTGTTGCGGCTATGCTGTAGCATTCCTTTTACGATGGAGTCGGCCCTTTTGCCGTGATGATTTATCTTATGTTCGTTCTCTTTAATGTCATTCGCGATCTCTATTGCCTGTTGCTTATTATCTATTGCCAATTGCTCCAGCATCTCATCGATCAATTCCGTATTCACTTCTGAAAAATTATTGACAAAGTTTAACGGGTTTTGTATTTCATGGGCAATGCCTGCCGTAAGTTCTCCTAGTGAAGCCATTTTTTCGGATTGAACCAATTGGCTTTGCGTGGCTTTTAGATCAGCCAATGATGTTTCCAATTCCTTATTGGTCTTGCGTTGTCGCCGGGTATTCCGGTAAAGTATTAGGGCGATAAGCAGGAATATGCCAACCCCGGCGATCAATCCATACATTTTGACCCTGCTTTGATATAACGATTTTTCTTTTTCCAGGTTCTGCAAACGAAGCTGTTCTTTGAAGGTGAGGTTTTGAAACTCAGTCAGGCTCTTGATCCGTATCTTATAAATGCTGTCTTTGTTAACTAGGGTAAGCTGCAGGTATTTGAATATACTATCTTGTTGACCCTTCAGTTGATAACCCAGGTATATGTTTTCATAAACGGTCCCTAAATTCACAAAATATCCAGTCACTGACCCAAGCTGTTGAATCGTTTCTAAGTTTTTCTTGGCATACATAAGGGCTGAATCCATCAGTCTTTCCGCCAGGAAAATTTTTGTGAGTGGGTAATAGTTGCCGCTTAAACTACTGAGGTTATTCTGGTCTTGCGCCATTTGTATGCCCAGGTAATAATATTTTTTTGCCTGCGCAGTATCGTTTTTTTTGAGGTAAGTGTTTCCAGTAGTAGAATATACCTGGCCAAGATATTTTATAAAGCCTGATTGAAGTGCCAGGCGTTCAGCCTCCTTTTCGCAGTTGAGTGCGGAGTCAAGCAGATCAATTGTCATAAAACTTCTTCCCAAATTCATATCAGCCATCATCTGGCGCACGGTGTGGCCAATTTCTGTTGCGATCCTCCTGGCTTCACGGAAATGAAAGATCTCTTGCTCTCTGTTTTCTGTTTGCCACATGAGGAGGCCAAAAATGTGATGTGTATAAGAAAGCATTAAAAGTCTTGCATTACCGGCAAATGATGCGAAAAACAAGGGCCAGTTCTCCTTTGTTTCAATTTTTGGGTTTTCCGCTATTGCAAAAGCCTGGAGCAGACACTGAAGCGATTCTGCATATCGACCTAATCCTATTAGTTGGTATCCTTTGTCGTCTAAAGCATGGACTACAGCCAGTTTTTTGTCATGCCTGGATGCCAGCTGCTCAGTTTTTTCGGCGTACGAAAAAGCAGAATCCTTGTTTGTCTCTTCATAATGATCATACAGCTTTCTGCAGATGGTATAACGTACCGAGTCGTCAGTGGCCATCACCAGTTCTCTTCTCAAACTGTCTGGAATACTTTGCTGTGCATTTGAGAACAGCGGCAATGATAAAAGAAATACTATTTTTAAAATGGCCTTCATCCTGTTAATTAACCGGCAATTGAATAATAAATGTTGTGCCTTCTCCCTCTTTCGTTTCCACTTTTAACTCCCCGCCATGCGCCTTTACTATATCATAGCTTAAAGATAAACCCAATCCCGTTCCCTGCCCGGTGGGTTTGGTCGTAAAGAAGGGCTGGAATATTTTGTCCAGTATTTTTTGAGGAATACCGGGTCCATTATCACGAACTGATATCAAAACTTTATCGCCAACTTTTTTTGTACTCACCCAAACAGTAGGTTCATGTTTGATTTGAGGGTTCTTGAACCCCCCTTCGGGGGGCAGGGGGGCTGCATAAAACGCATTCGTAATTAAATTGAGTATCACCCTTCCAATATCCTGTGGAATGATGTTGATCTTTCCAATACTCTCATCAAAATCAGTTTTCATCGTTGCATTGAATGATTTATCCTTTGCTCTCAAGCCGTGATAGGCCAGGCGCAGGTATTCATCTGCCAATGCATTGATATCCGTAGGTTCTTTTACACCACTGCTGCTGCGACTGTGTTGCAGCATACCCTTTACAATGGCATCGGCGCGTTTTCCGTGAAAGATTATTTTCTGTTCATTCTCATCAATGTCATTGGCAATTGTTTTGGCTTCATCAATATTTCCTTTGGCTAACTCATCTTTCATTTCTCCAATCAGTTCGGAGTTTACTTCCGAAAAATTATTGACAAAGTTCAGTGGGTTTTGTATTTCATGGGCAATACCTGCGGTAAGTTCTCCGAGTGAAGCCATTTTCTCGGATTGTATGAGTTGCTGCTGTGTTGCTTTCAAATTATCGTAAGCCTGTTCAATTTTAATTTTTGCTTTGTGCTTTTGGCGATTGTTCCTATAAAATATTATAGCCAATAGTAGCAATACTCCAATTCCCGCAAGCAGGAAATAAGTCCTGACCTTATCCTGATAAACTACTTTTTCTTTTTCTACATTTTGCAAACGAAGTTGTTCGCTGTACGTAAGCTTTTGAAACTCTGCCAGGTTTTTGATCCTGACGTTAGCCAAACTATCTTTAGTAACAAGCGCAAGTCCCTGATATTTGAATGCACTGTCAAACTGGTTATTCAGCTTATAGCTTAAATAAACATTTTCATAACCCAGACCCAGATTCGTTTCATTGCCTGCGACCAGGCCCAGCGTTTTTAAAATGGCCAGGTTTTTCAGTGAATAATAAAGCGCAGAATCTTTATTTCCTCTTTCAATATAGTACTTACTCAGTCTTAAACAAACTCTGCTTAAACTGGTACGGTTATTATTTGCCGTGGTTGTTTGAAGACTTCGATAATAATAATTCAATGACATTGAATCATTGCTCAATGCCTTGTAAATATCCCCCATGTGCATTTGCACCGTACCCAGATAGGCTCTTGCCAATGCAACGGTAAAATTCTTATCGTCAGCCTGCAATGCTGTTTGTTCAGCTTGCTTCTCAAAGTATAATGCTGAATCAGGCATTTTTGCATCCAAATAACTTTGCCCGAGATTCAAATAGGCGAGTTGAATACGTGGAAGATAATTTATTTCTTTTGCGATCTGACCTGCTATTTTGAAATGAAGGATCTGTTGTTCCAGGTTTTCTGTGCTTAACATGAGAAGAGCATACATGTGATGTGTATAGGAAAGTAATAAGAGCCTGCTGTTGCCATCAAACCGTGTCAGAAAATAATCCCATCGCTCATTCTTTTCATTGCTTTTATCTTCAGCGATCACAAAAGCCTGTTGCAGGCACTTAAGCGACTCAGCATATCTTCCCAATCCCATCAACTGATAACTTTTACTAACCAAAGCAACACCCTCGGCGATTTTGTTATGCTGCCGACCGGCTATCATCAATTGTTGTTCCGTGTAAAAAAGCGCTGAATCCCTATTTAATTCCTGGTAATAAAAATAAACATTGCTTGCAGCCTTAAACTTTAAAGGTCCATCCGTAACATTCTCAAAAGCGGCTTTCAAACTATCGACATGACTTAATTGTGCTTCTGCTAATGCAGGCAATAAGAATAATGCCATTTTAAAAATAAGTCGCATCGGGCTTGCTAATTAGTTGGTAACTGAATTATAAATTCACTTCCCTCTCCTTCTTTTGTTTCCACTTTCAACTCCCCGCCATGTGCTTTTACGATATCATAGCTTAAGGATAAGCCCAATCCCGTTCCCTGCCCCGTGGGTTTGGTAGTAAAGAACGGCTGAAAGATCTTATCCAGTACATTTTGAGGAATGCCGTTGCCATTATCTTTTACAGAAATTACAACCTCGGCCCCCCTACCCCCTAAAGGAGGGTTCTTGGAAGTCCTCACTGTTACAGTCGGTTCATAGCCATCGGATTGTTGCTTCTTTTTTTCTGCGACTACATAAAACGCATTGGTAATCAAATTGAGGATTACCCTGCCAACATCCTGCGGGATAATATTGATATTGCCGATGGTTTCATCATAATCTGTTTTCATCGTGGCGTTGAATGTTTTATCCTTTGCACGCAATCCATGATAAGCCAGCCGTAAATATTCATCCGCCAGTTTATTGATATCCGTTGGTTCTTTTGTGGCGCTGCTGCTGCGGCTGTGTTGGAGCATGCCTTTTACTATGGCATCGGCTCTTTTGCCATGATGATTTATCTTTTGTTCATTGGCTGCAATATCATTGGCTATAGAAATGGCTTCATCCGTATTACCGGATTCCAGTTCAGATTTCATCTCTTCGATCAATTCGGTGTTTACTTCGGAAAAATTATTGACAAAGTTTAAGGGGTTTTGAATCTCATGGGCAATACCGGCCGTGAGTTCACCCAGGGAAGCCATCTTTTCGGACTGTACTAATTGCTGCTGTGTCTGCTTCAGATCTGCCAATGTTTTATCTACCTGTTGTTTGGCTGCTTCCAGTTTATTGAAATCTTCGTAACGGGCATAAGCGGTCGAGAATGCATCTGCCACGGATTGAAGTAAATTTATTTCACCTTCACCCAATTGATTAGTATTGCCCACATACAACATACCCTGCAAAAAAGGAAGGAAATGCAAATAAAACCCTCCTGGTGGAAGCGTAGCGAGGTATTGTTCCGGTGAAGCCAGCGCGCCCTGTTTAACCAGGGTTTGCACAAATTCAGTAAAGGCGGCCTCATCCCAATGATCTATATAATTTTTCTTATCCTGCCAGTGGCTTAATACCTGTGCAATATTTCCCGGTGTATCATATGGCAAATGAAAGGCAGCGATCGCTTTCCCGTCGGGTGTGGAAAGAAACGTATGAATCAGTTGTTGGGATTCATCCATAATGAATACACCACAACGGATAAAAGGAACGCCGAGTATGGTAAGTTCATTCCAGATCAACGGTGTGATCTTATTCAGGTCGGCAATGGTACGCATGGAAGCGATCTCCGCACGAACACGGTCCAGCGCAGCCTGTTTTATCGCTTCCCTTGCACTGGTTTCTGCCTGCTGCAGATCACTAAAACGGGTATAGGCTAATGAAAAGACGGAAGTGGCCCGCTGCAAGAGGTCCCAGCTTTCTGCTGATATATCTCCGGGCGATGCGGCACCCATATACCCGTTTGAAAATTTATATAAATGATAAGTACGGTCGGGGATATTGTCTCCATAAAACCCGCTTGAGCCGAATACTTTTGAATGTTCAGCACAATAGTTGATCCATTCCTTTCTGCTGGCGCCCTGCATCAGGATGGAGATTTGTTTTTTATCGGAACGATAAAATTCTAACATCTGTCTGCCTACTGCTGTTTCATTCAGGTCGATCGTCATATGGTCGGCTACTAATTTCTTTTCCAGATGCGTATCTTTCATGGCGAACCAGCATTCTGTTTTGCCGGTGGTTTCATTATGGATATAAATTGAACTTGTTTCTAATTCTTCCACTCCCAGCAAACCCATTTCTTTCCGGAGTACTTCTGCTACGTCGGTCAATTCATGAGGTTTTTGCATGGCCAATGCTCTTGCTCTTACTTTTTCCATGGCAGCTTCGATCCTGGCTTCTCTTGCATTGGCTTCGGCTTTCTTCAAATCCTGGTAACGGCGAAAGGTTAAGGAAAAAACAGAAGCAAATCTTTTCATTACCTGTTTGTCTGCATCTGTGTGCGGTTGCAGTGAATTGGCCCATACAGCGCCCGCATCAAAATAATAAATCTGGAAATGGATGTCAGGAAATTCTTTGGAAGGCTGTGAAAAATAGTTTGGTGAAGCATTTAATATGCCGACATAATCTTCCTTTTCTTTGCCGGCCAGGTAATAATAAAAAAAGTCCTTTTTCTTCTTCCATTCTTTATACATCAACTGCCAAAAAGGATGTGCATCCATTTGAAATGTGCCGACAGCCCGTACCGGTTTTCCTTCGTCCAGGTTATTGACGGACCAGACTTCCTGCGTCCCGTCATCTTTGATATTGGTGATACCACCACGAAAATTTTCAATACCCAGTTTTTCCAGTTCGATAAACATGGTGGCCGTTGCTGCACTCACATCATCGCTGCTGTGCATGGCCATCGTTTTGCTTCTCACTCTTTCCAATGAAGCCTCGACCTGTGCTTCCTTTGCCTGTGCCTCTGCTTTTTGCAGATCGAGATAACGCCGGTAGGTTTGTCCGAATACAGCTGCGAAGCGTTTGATCACCCGGGCTGCTTCATCCGGGATGGGTGCTGTTGTAAAGGCAAACACGGAGCCTTCCGGAAAATAAAAATCACTGTGGAATTCCTTTGAGGGCAAGGCCTCCAGGTCAAACTTGTAAGGATAATATTGTGCATCATTGATCGCCTGGTAATAATTTTTCAGGTCATCAGCTTCCAGGGTGTAGGCATAAACTGTTTCTTTATTTTTCCATGCTTTATGCATTCCCCGGAATAAAGGATGAACGGTGAGGTCCAGTCTGCCAATGATCAAATTGGCTTTCCCGTCCGGATTTGATTTAGCTGTCCACACTTCGGCTTTAGGAGTATCGCTATAAATTAAAATGCCGCAACGGTTGGTTTGTATCCCCAGTTTTATAAATTCATCAAACATAGTAGCAACGGTATCTCCCACATCATTGCTGCTATGCATGGCCATCGTTTTGCTTCTCACTCTTTCCAGGGAAGCCTCGACCTGTGCTTCTCTTGCCTGCGCTTCGGCCTGTTTCAGATCGAGGAAACGGGTATAAGTAAGATCAAATACACCGGCGAATCTTTCATACAACTGGATAGCTTCCGTTGTCCGTGAGTCAGGCGTGATAATACCTAACATTCCTTTGGAAAAAAATGCAATATTCTCCAATCTCCTTTCACCAAAAATTTCCCTGCTTACCGGTGCTCCCATTCCTTTGAGAAACCGATAATAACTTTCCAGTTCTTCACCATGGAGGTCTATCACAATTGATTTTTTTTGTTCTTTCCATGCTGTATACATTCTATTCATCACAGTAGGTTCATCTATTGTAGCTTTTACCATCATGTTCATCTGCGTGCCGCCATGCAGCGTGGCCCATATTTCAATCACCTGTTCTTCTTCATTCACTACACCGATGAAGGTCCGTTCAGGTGATTCACCTAATTGTTTGAGTTGTTCAAATAATACAGCGGCTGTTTCTGATAATTCATCGCTTCGTTGCATCGCCATGGTCCTGGAACGAACCTTCTCCAGGGCCGTTTCAATCTTGGCTTCTCTTGCCTGTGCTTCTGCCTGTTTCAGGTCGAGGAAACGTGTATACGTAAGATCAAATACACCGGCAAATCTTTCTAAGAGCTGGACGGTTTCAGGTGACTTTGGTTCAATTGAAGAAAAAGAAATATGCCCTTTGGAAAAAAAAGCAACACTTACAACACGGCGGCCACCAGTATCTTCACTACGAACGTTGACGCCGGCCATGGCATTCCTGTATTTTAACCAGCCTTCCAGTTCCTGGCCGGTAAGATCAACTACAATTGATTTTTTTTGTTCTTTCCAAGCTGTAAATACCGGTTTCAATAACGTAGGCTCTTCCATGCTTAAATTAAAAGGACGGTTTACCTGTTCGCCACCGCCCGCCCAACTTGTAACCCTGAATTCAATCAGGCCCTCTGCTTCATTATATATGCCAATGGTAATTTGCAATAAATCTTCTTCACCTAATTTTTTAAATTCCTGGAAAAGAACCGCTGCTGTTTCTGATAATTCATCGCTTCGTTGCATGGCCATTGTTCTGGAACGAACTTTTTCCAGTGCTGCTTCAATCTTTGCTTCTCTTGCCTGTGCTTCGGCTTTTTGCAGGTCAAGAAAACGGGTATAGGTTTGCTGGAATACTTTTCCAAAACGCATGAGTGTATTATTCTCTTCATCTGTATAAGGAATACCTGAAAAATTTTCAATGTACAGGCCAACATTATCTAACAGTACAGTCGATGCAGCAAGACCAGGGCAACTTAAAAGAAACTCCTTTGATTCCTCCGGCAATCCCGGGACATACTTAAAAAGCTCATGGTAAAATTGATTTTTTTCATCAAAACTCAGGTTGGTGGCAAAGAAATCCAATCCTTTTTCTTTGGCTTCATTAAAACTATTGTAATAAACAGAATCAAAATAAGGGATGGTTACCTGGGAGGGCGCCCCAATTTGATCAGCTATCCA
>JADGPW010000177.1 GCA_017882265.1 Chitinophagaceae bacterium
GTTCGTGCTAACGTCTATTTGAAAAATAAGCACAAGGTGTTCCTCCGGAACACTTCCTACCCTTGTGAATCCTTTCTACCCACGAGGTGTTCCGCTGGAACACAGATTGCATTCCCACTTTTATATAGCTAAAATAATCAACCGGTTTTCTCCGGCAAAGATCTAAGTTATCTGGCCGGTGATAAAAGCTGAATTCCCGTTTACTATTCACTATTAGTTATTCATTATCAACCTTCTCTTTTTTTCATCCACTACTTCTATCTGAACATGTACCGTATGATCGGGAAAGATATGCGGCGCTTTTTCCGGCCATTCCACCAGGCAAATATGATCATTATAAAAGCACTCTTCTACCCCTGCCCTCAAGGCTTCGTCTTCATCTTTTAACCGGTACAGGTCAATATGAAATATCTTTTTAAGGGCGCCATTTTCCGTATATATATATTCATTGATGATTGAAAAAGTAGGGCTGCCTACGGCGTCTTTCACGCCTTTAACAGCACATAAAGCATGGATAAAAGTGGTTTTCCCTGAACCCATCTGCCCATGAAAAGCAAAAACAGTAGTGCCAGGGGCGGATCGCCAAAATAAGTCCGCGGTCTCCCTGATCTGGTCCAGTGAAAAGATAAATTCCATAGCACAAATTTAGAACATGGATAGCTTGTGTCCCGATTTAGCAATCCAGTATCCAGGAAATTCCCGTTACCATAAATAGTTGGCCCCGGTATTTGGTAAATTTGCAACATAAACCCTTTAGATAAAGAGGGTGAACTTGAGTATTGAATATTGAGCATTCCATACTAACGTAAAAAAATATTCAATAAGCAATGTTCAAGGAAGAAATGCCGCTAAACTTAATGATATAATTCGGGGGAAAAAGACATTCAAATTCCGGTAGTGTCCGGTTTTGAACCACATAGGAGGACATAGATACATAGAAATACACACATAGAACCTTATGTGAACCCTATGTTTCCTATGTCCTATGTGGTTCAAAAATCGAAAACCAGACACTACTCAAATTCCCGATAATTAGAAGAGACTATGGAAAAAATTCAATGGAAAGTAGAAGGCATGGATTGCACTACCTGCGCACTTAACATCCATAAATACCTGGAAAAACAAGGGATGAAAAATGTGAAGGTGAACTTTGCCACCGGTGATGTGAGTTTTGATATGAATGGCACCCGTGGTGAGAAGGAATTAGGAATGGGGATTGAGGAATTAGGTTACCATGTAGCCAATTCCCAATTACAAATTCCCAGGTCCAAACCTTTCCTCTCCACCCATCTCCGCCGTTTCCTGTTTTGTTTACCCTTTACCGTTTTACTGTGGTTACACATGATCCCCGGTATACACATTTTTTGGTTGATGGATCCCAGGGTGCAATTTGGCTTAACGGTCCCTGTCTTCCTTATCGGTATGGGTTTCTTTGGAAAAAGCGCCTGGAAAAGCTTACGCAATGGCTTTCCCAATATGAATGTATTGGTGACTATGGGTGCTGGGTCTGCTTTCATCTATAGTTTATATGGCAGTTTGACCAACCAGGCAGCTCACTACATGTTCTATGATACGACGGCCACCATTATCACGCTGGTATTTCTCGGTAATTACCTTGAAGATGCATCGGTAAAAGCCACTCAAAAGGCCATCCAGGAACTGGCGCGCTCTCAAAAAGTGATGGCTAATATGATCGCGTTTGATGACCAGCACCGGGAACAGATACACGCGATAGAAAATACACAATTAAGGGTGGGAGATCTTATATTAATTAAAAGCGGGGAACAGGTGCCGATCGATTGTAAAATTTTATGGGGTGAAGCGGAACTGAATGAAGCTATCATTACCGGGGAAAGTTCAACCATACATAAAAAAGCGAAAGATGTATTGATTGGAGGAAGTGTATTGAGAGAGGGGACCGTAAAAGCTCAGGTAACCGCTGTCGGAAAGGACACCGTTCTTTCGGGTATTATCGACCTCGTGAAACAGGCACAGGGAGAGCGCCCACCGGTGCAGCAACTGGCGGATAAGATCAGCGCCATCTTTGTTCCGGTTGTTATTGGGCTGGCCGTAATTACCTTGGTGATAAACTTGCTCGTACTACACAATTTTACACCTTCCCTGATGCGCGGTATCGCTGTTTTAGTGATCGCCTGTCCCTGTGCCATGGGCCTGGCAACCCCGGCTGCTCTTGCCGTGGGATTGGGAAGGGGGGCCAGGAACGGCATCTTATTTCGACATGCTACCAGCCTGGAATTATTCAACCACATTAAACAGGTTGTGTTTGATAAAACAGGCACGCTGACGACAGGGGAATTTGCAGTCGGGCAGTGGGCAGTTGGGCAGTCGGCAGTCGGGCAGTCGGAAGTTGGGCAGTCGGCAGTCGGCAGTCGGGCAGTCGGCAGTCGGGCAGTCGACAGTCGGACAGTCGGGCAGTCGGCTCCCGATCGCTATCAGGACGGGACAGTGACGGAAGAAGAGTTTAAAAGGATCGTTTATTCATTGGAAAAATATTCCGGTCATCCGATTGCAAAATGTTTTATCAAAGCCTGGAAAACCAAAGAGGAAATCGCCTGGAAAAAAATAGAAGAGATAAAAGGATTGGGGATGAAGGGAGAAGATAAAGAAGGGAATGTATTCCGGGCGGGTTCATGGAAAGTAGCTGAAGGCCTTACTGCTGATGATACCCATAATATATATGTCGTAAAAAATAAAGGCTTGCTCGGCTGGATCGATGTAAAAGATGAAATAAGACCGGAAGCAAAACAGGTGATCGATCATTTACATGCAAAAGGCATCCGCACGATACTGCTCAGTGGAGACCGGTATGCCAAAACAAAAGCGCTTGGTGAACAATTAGGTATTGATACAGTGATCGCGGAACAAACCCCCGAACAAAAATTGCAAACAATCGCTGCGTTGAATGCTGTTTCGCCTACCGCGATGGTTGGGGATGGCATCAATGATGCCCCGGCATTGGCAAAAGCCACACTTGGGATTTCGATGAGTAATGCTTCACAAATTGCCATTCAAAGTGCACAGGTGGTATTGATCAGCCAGGGTTTGAAAAACCTACCTACTGCGTTGGGTTTGGGAAAGCACACCTACCTGACGATCAAACAAAATCTTTTCTGGGCCTTTGCATACAATATTGTCGCTATTCCTATTGCCGCATTTGGTTTTCTCACCCCTTCCATCAGCGCACTTGCCATGGGTTTGAGTGATATAGTGCTGGCGTTTAATTCAGCGAGGTTATTTGTAAAGAAAGTGGAATGAGGTGAGTAGTGAATGGTGAGTGACGAGCAGATCTTTACTTTGTAAATTCTTAGCTTTGGTTGAAGAATTATGTTAGAAAGACAAAGAAATTTTGGCCCACCAGACTTGAAGAAACTCATCTCAGCATTGAACATTCACCATTCACCATTTACTATTCGCCACTCACCACTCACCATTCACCACTCACCTCTCACAAAAACCCTGTGTACTTTTTTGTTCTTCCTGCTCTTTGCCTGCCACTTCAATGATCTATCCGCGCAAACAAATTTATTGCTCAATGGCGGGTTTGAGGATATCAACATCTGTACTGAATATAATGCAGAATGCGGCGTGGAAGCCTGGTTCTACCTGAAAGATGTAAAAGTGGAAATGCTAAGTAATGATGAGAAGGTACCCTCCCTGGGTAATAATTCATTTGGCCTGTTTTATACCTGGTCAGGGTACACCGGGTTCACTCCGGTGATCGGCACGATCCTGCCCTGTCGCCTGCAAAAAGACCTTCGTTACATATTCCGGGGAATGTTAAAAGCTAAACTAAATGGCAGGCTGATCCTGAAACCGGGCGTGGCTCTGGGTACAAAATTCTATGTACCCAAAAGACCGTTTTCTGCCGGGATGCATCCTGACAGTATCACCGAATTGAAGCCGGTCCCGGGAACTGGTTATTACCAATTTGAATATAGTTTTATTGCCAATGGAACAGAAAAATACCTGACATTCGGAACCTATATTGAAGAAGATACTGTTTCCGGGAAACGAACTTTTATAGGCGTACAATCCATCTCATTGACACTTGACAATTTTGAATTAGTCCCTTCCGGAAGGTATGAAGCAGCCTGTGAAGACTTTACCAAAAACAAGGAACTTATTTACAATTATAATTTCAGGCATAAGGAAATGGATTATTCACTGTTTGGTACCGGTGAATTGTCGATCAACCTTGACCAGGTGGACAGCAATTATATCACACAGATAAAAGAGCCGCCACCCGCGCGGCTAAAACCAGATACCTTGAAATTGGGTGAGGTCTTTTTTGATTTTAATAAAGCGAACCTGAAACCGGAGGCATTAAAAATACTGGATGCGTTCTTTATAAAAAGCGGTACATCCCCATCCATTGATAGTATTTACGTAGAAGGGCATACTGATTCCATTGGAAGCGACAGCCGTAATCTTGAACTAAGCCTGCAGCGTTGTGAAAGTATCCGGCACTGGTTGATTCAAAATAATATCATTGCCGCCACGGCTATGCAGGTGCATCCGTTTGGAAAATCAAAACCTATTGCCAGCAATAGTACTTCGCAGGGTAGAGCTATGAATCGCCGCGTGGAAATGATTGTCTTTCGGAAACCAGGGAAATAATTCATTTGGTATTGCCTCAGTTTGAAAAAAACTCACGCAGAGAACGCAGGGTACGCTGAGAATATCATTGAGTGACAAAACTCTGCGTGCTCTGCGATCTCAGCGTGAAATTCAAATTGATACACAACCATTTATTTTATCCCAATAACCGGAAACAGAAAATGTTGTAAATTGAATTGAAAAGATATTCCGTTATGACTATTGTACTTCCAAAGAATGCCACTAAAAAACAGGTAAAAGCGGCTATAGAAAAGCTTGAAAAAAACCTGGCCAAAAAAAGGGGTCGGAAGGGAAATATATCTCATCTTTTTGGCGCCTGTAAAAGCGAGGTTGATGGTCTTGCGTTTCAAAAAAAGGTAAGAAGTGAGTGGGATTAAATCTTTTTTAGCCGATACCAATATTCTGGTCTATTATCTTGAAGGCAGGCCGCAACTGCAACCTTATACTGAAAGTAATTTTCTAATATCCGTTATTACTGAAATAGAATTTCTGGGGGTTAAATATATTCAGGGACTTAGCTTACCAAAAAGGGAAAGTCTTGTAAAAGATTGCATCCGTCTTCCTTTAGATGAAGTTGTTAAGGACATTGCTATAAACATCAAACAACGAACAAAGATGAGGACCCCAGATGCCATTATTGCTGCTACAGCGATAAAATACCAGTTAACTTTATTAACCGCGGACAAGGAGTTTAAAAAA
>JADGPW010000178.1 GCA_017882265.1 Chitinophagaceae bacterium
AGCGAATGCAGGAACCCCTGCCGGGAAATGGATTGACCTTTATTGATCCGGATGATCCCATTTTCATAATCAGTGGGATTACCCATACCGTATATACAACTTACACTGGCAACTACAATTATATCCCGGCGGCCACTCAACAAGCTGGAGGTGGCCCTTAACCTGAGTTTATCAAGTTCGTCATTTATGCTTAAGTCTTTTTCAATGTACACATCACTTACCGGCATATAGGCTTCCGGCTGGTAATAATCATAATAGGAAACAAAATACTCTACGGCATTTTCGGGGAAGAACTGTCGAAACTCGCCGTATAGCTGTGCTACCAACGTTTTATTATGGGTCAATACCAATACCGGGCGCTGCACCTGCTGAATAACATTAGCCACTGTAAATGTTTTACCACTTCCTGTTACACCCAGTAATGTCTGGTATCTCTCCCCGTTGATAATTCCATTCGTTAATTCAAGGATGGCTTCAGGTTGGTCACCGGCAGGAGGGAAAGGAGTATAAAGGTTAAAAGGCATAATAAATCCAGGCGTAGAAAAAATGATTACGGCTGTCTGCAATTTAATGAATGCCATGCTGAAAAAGGGTCTGACAGGCCAAACCGTTGAGAAATACAGGACAAGGAATGCTATTTGATCCGCTGGCAAAGCAGCGCATTGGTTATAAAAACAATCTTTATCCTGTTGATTTTCCGTTGAAATAATAGAAGAGTTAAGTCGTGTGTTATTTCCTTACTTTGCCTGTATATCAGGCTTCATAAAAAGCATAATGAAAAAGGGTATTCTCATTCATATTATTTTAATTGGGTTCGTTTTTCAGCTGGCCGCTCAAAAAATTGATTCCGCACTGAATGAGCTGGCCAACAGCTTCCCCAGTGAAAAGATCTATATCCATTATGATAAAGAGTATTATGTGGCAGGGGAGACCATCTGGTTTAAGGCTTATTTATACAGCGATGGGAAGCCCAGTGGACTCAGCAACAATTTTTACCTGCAATTCACTGACAGTAAGGGCCAACCTATCAGCAACAAAAAGTATCCCATATTGGGCGCAGTGGTGAAAGGTGAGATTGCGATCCCCGATTCATTACCACAGGGGAATTATACAATTCGGGCGCTGACACCCCGTATGCTGAATGATGATGAGGCCTTTATTTATAAAAAAGGTCTTTTTATTTACAACCCTGGCGTAAATAATACTACTGTAACGGTGAAGCCAGAGTCTACAATCTCCCTGAAGTTTTTCCCGGAAAGCGGGAACCTGGTCAACGGGATTCTGAGTGTGGTTGGTTTTAAAGCTGTTGATCAATGGGGGATACCGGTAGACGTAAAAGGAATTATCCGGACAGATGATGGTGCCACGGTTGCTTCATTTCAGAGTTTTCATGATGGTATAGGTAAAGTACAATTCGTGCCACAAGCCGGAAAAAAATATTCGGCTGAAGTAGAAACAAATAATGGCCCCAGAACCTATGCTCTCCCGGATGTCCAAGGCTCAGGCATTAACCTCAAAATTCAGAATGAAAAAGGGGGTAAACTATTTCTCTTATCGAGGAGCGAAAAGGATAAAGAACAATTTGAGAACCTGCTGCTGGTTGTTGAAATGAATAACCGGGTGGTGTATGAGAATGAGATCGTTTTTGAAGATTATCCTTCTGTACAGGGACATTTGGTTACCGATAGTCTTCCCTCCGGGATTTTACATTTTACAGTATTCAATAAAGACGGAGCACCTCTTGCGGAACGTCTTTGTTTCGTTGACAATGCAGAATATTATACCCCTGCGGGTATCATCATGGTAAAAACAGGGATAGAAAAAAGGTCTGAAAGCATTTTTGAACTTAGTTTCCCTGAGGCATTGCAGCGAAGCTGTTCTGTTGCCGTTATTGACCTGCCAGGTTATAGTCTTAATAATGAGGATAACATATTCTCGCGGTTTTTACTAACAGGCGATCTGAAAGGGGATGTATTCAATCCTGCTTATTATTTCACCTACCGGGGTCTCTCAGGAGAAAAACAAAATGATTCTATTCGTCAGGCATTGGATAATCTGATGCTTACACATGGATGGAGCCGGTTTAACTGGACAAAGATCCTTTCGAAAGAATTTCCCGAAAGAAAATACAATGATCATTACCTGATATCTTTATCCGGAGTGGTAAAAGATGGAAAAACAAAAGAGCTCCTGTCGGGAGGAAAATTGAATGTTTACCTTGAAGTGGAGGATTCAACGACATTGAATTATGAATTACCAGTTGATACAAAAGGTGGGTTTAAAATAGACTCATTAGCATTCTTAGGAAAAGCCAAACTTTTTTATGCGTATACAGATAACCAGGGTAAATCTAAACCTGCTTTGGTGTTCATCAATGACAACCTCACCGAAAAAGCAATTGCTATCATACCAGGAGTAATAGCGGAGAATGGCAACAACAAAAATGTTCTCCCCAAAGCAGGTAAAGAAGAGATCGATACCCGTTTCCGGTATGAAAAGACCCGGCTGGACCAGATAAAAGAACTTGAAAGAGTGACCTTACGCGCCAAATCAAATAAAAAACCCATTGATATAGTCAATGAAAAATACACCACAGGCGTCTTCCGTGATCCTGGTAAAGTAGATATTGATAATATTAATGATCCTGCGAATGACAAGTCAATGAGTGTGGTAGATTATATTAAAAACAGGATCCAGCAGGTGGAAATGCAGGGCGGTCAGTTTGTAAACAGGAAAAACATGAGTTTAATGACCGGTCAAAAATGGTTAATAGGGGTATTCCTGAATGAAGTTCCAACGGATATCTCTTTATTAAGAACAATTCCGGTGGATAATGTGGCGCTTATTAAGTTTTACGAAGCGGGTTTTATCGGAGTAGGTAGTGGATTCCCCGGCGGGGCGATTGCCGTTTATACTAAAGAAAAACAAGGAAAAGAGACACGGCCTGACAAACTTAATTATGTAGAGTATAACGGGTATTCCATCGCAAAGGAATTCTATAGCCCAGATTATAGCGTAGCAAATGTAAAACAACCTGCTGTTGACAATAGGACCACTTTATACTGGAACCCTAATGTGTACACCGATGCAAAAACAAAATCGCTTAAGTTTAATTTTTTCAATAATGATCTCAGCAAAAAACTAAGAATAGTAGTGGAAGGATTTGATGCTGACGGGAAATTAATTCATATAGAAAAGATCATTGGGGACAACTAATGGGGTAGATCTGCCCATTGAATAATTAAATAATAAATGCTTCACGGACCCGTGAAGCATTTTCTATTTTTGATAAGAGATTAATTAAAAGTTCCGGATACCATAATTTTTGGTTCCCTGGCCACCTTCCCGGCATCAATTGGCACACCGCTGATGCCATAATCGGCCACATTAATTGAAAAAGTAGAGGAGACGGAGAAACTCCCATCTTTAACAACTATTTTGCCCGGAATGGTGATAGGCTTTGTCACTCCTTTTACACCCAGGTCACCACTTACTTTTACTTCATAAGAGCCATTTTTAGTGAATTTCACATCAGACAGTTTTGTTATTTTACCACTGAATGTGAATTTGGGGAATTGATCAGAATCCAGCCATTTAGAACTATTGAAATGGGTCTGCATTAACGGATTGGAAAAAGAAAAATTTTTCACGTTAGCTTCAAATTGAACAGCCCCTGTCTGAGGATCTATAGCCCCGATAACGGTGTTATTTTCCGCTTTGGGCGTATTATCTTTTTCTGTAGTAGCATCAAAAGAAACTGTAGCGGAAGTAGTAGTTTTCTTTTGAGCGAATAAGCTGACCGTAGCCACAAGTAAAGCAAATACAAGGAAAGTTTTTTTCATTTGTTATTTTTTAGTAATTAAAAATTCATTTATTTAAAGCACAACGTTTAAAAGTGACAGATTCCGTTGATAATATATCGCTGTAAATACCCCCGCTACAGGAACCCTTTACAGATATGGTATCACCGGCTTTAATTTTCTTTGCTGCGGGCAGGGAACCGGATGAAAAAGGAAAGATCAGGTAGGAACCAGTACTATCACTGATCTTGATCGTCACAGTAGAATCATTGGGCATTTCTGTGATGGAAGCCCTTCCGCTCACTGTAATTACCTTCTCGCGGTATTTCGCGTTTGCCAGGCTGTCATTGGTCCTGAACTCCCGGATCAGGTCGGTAGCATTTACTGTATATACTGATTTGCCATTGGAAGGATCTCCATAGTTTTGCTGAGTGCTTTTTAAAACCAGGAAGAAGCCAATTCCAGCACAAAGAGGACCCACAGCAATCAATGCTATCTTCATTATCAAAGAACCTTTTGGCATGCCGGCAAGAATGATGCCCACACCTGCAATTATCGTTATATAAATCCCAAAGCGCAGGCTGCCTAAAAGGAATTTTCCCTCACCAAGCTCCTCATTTGTGAAAAGAATATAAATAGTAGCCAAGCTTAGACTAAGTACGCCGGCTATAACCGAGACCAGGCCTGTTTTTTTATTAGCCAGTATCAATAAAATGAGTCCAATGGCTGCCAGGGGGATCAGCCAGAATATTATGGTGGCAAAATTAAATTGAGGGTAAGGATTTCCTATTCCGAATGTCGATTCAGATATATTAAAAAAGCTTCCCAATGGCATATGATAACCGCTGACGGAAATACCGGCCCAGGATACCCAGGGACAAAAAAATGCGCCCGTAAGGACAATACTTAGTAATATAATAATCCGGCCTGTGCTTCTTTTGGAATGTTGTTCGGTCATTGGTAAAGATATATAACGGCTTTCTTTTACAATAGGTTGCGAAAGCAAAAGCAAATATACAATGTTTAAACATTGATTTGAATAGATATAGCTAAATGTATGTGAAGAAAAAAACCGTCCCGCAATTGCGGGACGGTTGTATTTATTAACCCATCTTATATAACGTTGATTAATACGTAATTAACTCGCCTGCATTTCCTTTATTTTTTCCCTGATCTTCCCTTCGATCTCTTTAGCCAGTTCAGGGTTATCTACCATGATTTGCTTTACGGCATCACGCCCCTGACCGAGTTTATCATTATTATAACTGTACCAGGATCCGCTTTTCTGTATGATTCCCAGTTCGGTACCCATATCTATAATTTCTCCGTTCTTTGAAATGCCTTCCCCGAAAATGATATCGAATTCGGCCGCCCGGAAAGGAGGCGCTACTTTATTCTTTACAACTTTCACTTTTACATGGTTACCTATAGCTTCATCCCCGTCTTTTACCTGCGCCATACGACGGATATCCAGGCGAACCGAAGCGTAAAACTTCAAAGCATTGCCACCGGTTGTCGTTTCAGGATTACCAAACATCACCCCTATTTTTTCTCTCATTTGGTTAATAAAGATGCAGATGGTATTTGTTTTGGAAATAGTCGCTGTCAGCTTTCGTAACGCCTGGCTCATCAATCTTGCATGCAGACCCATCTTACTGTCGCCCATTTCCCCTTCCAACTCGCTTTTCGGAACCAGGGCGGCTACGGAATCAATTACTACCACATCGAGGGCACCGGAAAGAATTAAACGGTCGGCAATCTCAAGGGCCTGTTCACCGTAATCAGGCTGTGATATTAAAAGATTATCTACATCTACTCCCAGTTTTTGGGCATAGCCGCTGTCGAAAGCATGTTCAGCGTCAATAAATGCACACATGCCGCCTTTCTTCTGCGCCTCTGCGATCACGTGTGTAGCAATCGTGGTTTTGCCGGATGACTCGGGCCCATATATTTCGATCACTCGTCCTTTGGGCAGGCCTCCAATTCCGAGGGCTACATCCAGGCCGATTGAGCCCGTTGAAATGACCTCTATTTCATTTATGCCTTTTTCATTCATCATCATCACGCTGCCTTTACCATAGTCTTTCTCTATCTTATCCATGGTCAGCTTAAGCGCTTTTAGTTTTTCGGTGTTGGTGCCTGACATTTCGGTTGTTTTTTCTGTTTTAGCCATATTATTTTGTTTTTGCCATATTCCGGTGTCTATCGTGACAAAATTAGGATTTACGTATTGCCTGTCTAAAAAACTAATCAACAATCAAAACTAATCAATTTAGCAAATAAAAACTAATTAATTTGGAAGTATTTTTTCACCTGGGTAATCCCTGCCAAATCTCCTTTAAATAAAGGGAATTATAGCCGGTATTTTAACCCGGAATTCCTGTTAAAAACCCATTGAAGAATGTGTAAAATCGGAAAGGTGTCATTACCGGAAAGAAACCAGGCGTTATGAAAACAGCGATGCAATAAGCAATGATAACATGCCAATGGCAAGACCACCATACACTTCTTTTTGTGTGTGATTGGAAACAATAAAACGAGCTGTGCATACAAGACCCGCTATGAGAAAGGCAATTGAAATATAAATACCGGAATTGATTTCCTGGGAAAGAGCCAGCAGCAACATGAAGGTTACCATCACTCCCATTGAAATAGCATGAAGGCTGATTTTCATTTTGATATTGACCATAAGCCCGAGCCATGAAGCGATCCAGATAGCTAAAGCCAGCTGAATAGCGGGTCTGGGATAATCAGGCAGGTTTCGCCATACATACCAGATCCAAAAATACCATACCCCGCAGACAACAAGTGGAATAATGCGGTCTTTTTGAATAGTAAGTTGTAACGTATTGATGAACTTAAGGGCTTTTAGTAACAATACGGTTACAATAGGAAAAAAACTGAACATCACAAATGCCTGGATGATCACCAGGGTTTTATTCCAATTGGAAAACCCCGCAAAAAGGTAGGGATGAATATATACCATGAATAAAACCAGGTAGAGTGGAACAAAAACAGGATGAAAAATAATAGAGATAATTTTAGCTGCCAGCTTTATAACGGCAGGATGTGTTGCCAGCCTGGGTTCAGCGGCATTTCTTAATGTGTTCTTTCTGTCTATCACTAATCTGTCGTTCATGAAGAAGGAAATATTTTTTGCAAAGTAAGTGATTCTCCCAAAGACAGTGGTTTTTGTATATTTAAGGATCGTGGTTGAACTACAGGTATCACCAATTACAATGGCATGAAGAAACTACTGCTTGGTGTTTGCTTTATATTAAGTATTCTGACAGTAGAGGCGCAGGAGTCCGCCAAAGCTAAGCTGCAGGATATGTATGACCTTATCAAGGAAGCCGGGATCGAGGAGCCTGCCTTCGTGATGGCGCAATGTATCCAGGAGACGGGTTGGCTGATTTGCAGGAAATGCTGTCTCGGGTATCATAACCTTTTCGGATTTTATATAAGAGGGAATAAATGCAAGAAATTTGATTCTGATGAAGAGTGCATTCATTATTATAAGAAGTGGCAGGATAAAAGATATCCCAAATGGCGGAAAAAAAATCCAGGGGGCAGCTATTATGATTTCCTGAAACACGCCGGGTATGCTACCGGGGATAAATACACCAAAGAATTACAACCAAAAGTAACCTGGGTGAAAAAACATCTGAGCCTATAAGGCCCATCCCGTATTTATCAAAGTTGAAATTTCATCTTTTCCACCTTCCTTCCGGTCCCTAAGAGAAGGCGAATTTCAGATCATTTCTATTTATATGATACCGGATGGACATTCTTACGGGTTTACGGATTGATTTCCTCCTTTCACCATCAGGCCTTTTATTTTCGCAATATGGTAGGGGGTATGCGCCGCGAATATATTGTTGATAAAGAGGAGTTCATTGATCCCCTCTGCTTTCAACATGGCCAGGAAATCACCGGTATAATAACGCTGATCTACCACGATCACTTTTTCATAATTGTTGATCAGGAAACAGGAAAAAGCATTGCCGTATGATTCTTTTACAACCGCTATTTTGCGGCCGTTCTTATGTTGTGTTTCCATTTTCACTACCGGCAGATCACCCTGTAGAAAAACAGAGTAACTGTTAGGACCGCTGGCTCCTTCACCATACATATGTGATTTAGACCAGTAACCTATGGAGGCGCTGCCGATATAGAAATTAACGGAATCCCGGAACAGGTAATAACGTACTGAATCCGGGTTACTTTCCAGGCCCGGATCCCTTGTCAGCCGGTACAATGAACCAAGAAATGAGGGTTTGGTTTTATACCGGATAGTGTCCAATGAAACCGGCGTCAATCCTGCCGTTGAACAAAATGCCCGGTAGGCATAATAGGCGCCGAGGCTGGTCCAGTGGTGATCGGTATTAAAATAAATATACTCTGTGCGGTGTTTTCTTATTTCATCGATGGCCCACACTTTTTTAATACTGGAGTCTTCCGAGTTATAAATGTTTTCAATAGCCGGCCGGTTTGGTTTTTGCAGTTTGGCATATTTCTCAGTGATCTCAAACTCAAGGGCTACAGGGATGATCAGGTTATAAACCTGGACCTTAGGTTTTAATAGTCGACTGTAAGAATTGATCACATCCGCATACGCTTTCCCTAATCCTGGTCCCCCGCCAAACATTTCAAAGGCCCTGTTTTTAAATACAAACACACGTTTTTTTATTTCGCCAATGGCGCCATCATCAGGTAAGGGCCCAGTGTGAACGACCTCGTTTTTCGAAGTATCCGTTTTCTCATTAGCCTCGGCATTGTTGGCGGCATCGTAGATCGTGATCTCGCTGGTTTTAAATCCCAGTTTATTCTTGAAAGAATTCGAGGCGCTGATCCAGTTATCCCGCAACGGGAAATTATCGGCATAATACATTTCTATCTGCCTGAAAAATGCACCACTCCAGAGTGCGCTGTCTGAATATTTCGGGAAAGTGGCCAGTTTACGGTTCTCCATTATGGAAACCGGGTTTTTCTTCATCGCCAAAGAAGCGATAGCCCCCAGCAATAATATACCGCCGAAAACGATCACATTGATTAAATGAATTCTTTTATTTGTTGTTTCACTCATATTCTTTACCTCCTTATTGAGTCAACCGGTCAGAACCGGAAATAAATAAACGGGTTATAACTTTTGCCTACGAGTTGGGCGATACACAGGAAAAGCAGCATCACGTTAAAACCGATGGTTACGGTATCAAAAATAGTGCTACGTATTGCCTTTTTATCTACATAGGCTTTCACTTTATGATACACTGGCATACAAAGGATAATGGCCAGGATCAGCCAGAATAAATGGGTGCTTAAGGTATTTAAAACTTCTGAATTCCCGTTTGGACCGGGGCGGAATGAAAAAAGTTTTTTTACATACGCGATCAGCATACCGGTGTCTGTAAAATAGAAAATGACCCAGCCCGGGATAATGATCAGTAAGGCATAAATATGAGAAAAAAAAGCCGGTATCTTTTCCAGTGCACTCAGCAGGAAAGCTTTTTCCATCGCTATGAAAATGAAAAAATATAAGCCCCAGAAAATAAAATTCCAGCTAGGTCCATGCCACATACCGGTCAGGAACCACACCACGAATAGATTAAAATACACCCTTTTTTTGTTACCCCCTAAAGGAATATAGACATAGTCCCTGAAAATACTACCCAAAGAGATATGCCATCTTCTCCAGAACTCGGTAATAGATTTAGAAATGTAAGGATAATTAAAGTTCTCACGGAAATGGAAACCCAGCATTCTTCCCAGCCCGATAGCCATATCAGAATAACCAGAAAAATCAAAATAAATCTGTATGGCAAACATGATCAGCCCCACCCATGCTTCCAGGCTTGAAAGTGATGAAAGATCGGTCAGGGTTAACGGATGGCTGTTTTCCCCCATATATTTTCTTACTATTTCTGCAGCCAAATTTGCGATGATCACTTTTTTAAATAACCCGATACAAAAACGGGAAAGCCCTATACTGAAGTCTTTTAAATTCTCCTTACGCTCTTTTATTTCTGTCTCCACATGCGCATACCGGATAATGGGGCCCGCCACCAGGGATGAATACAGCGATACATACATTAAGAAATTGGGAAAATTTCGTTGCGCTTTAATATCTCCCCTGTAAACATCCACCACATATGAAATGGTGTGAAAGGTGTAAAAGGAAATACCAATGGGCAGGGCATAACCCGGCGCTTTAAAGGAGGTGCCAAACAACGCATTGACCTGGTCGACCAGGAATACATCATATTTAAACGTGGCTAGTAAACCCAAATTGAGAACCAGCGTTATTACCACCCCCACTTTTGCCCATTTGGTGCCCCGGTGTTTTTGTATAAAAAGGGCATTGGCCCAGTCCACAAAAGAAGAACAGATCAAAAGGGAGATCCAGATCGGCTCGCCCCATCCATAAAAAATCAGTGAAAAAATAATGAGGATCCAGTTTCTCCACCTTGGATTTTTCCTGCTATAATAAAATATAAGATTGAGGGGCAAAAAAAGGAACAGGAAGATCAGGCTCGCAAATACCATAAAGGGCTGTTGAAAAGAAATTAGTCGTGTAAAATACTACTTTGCTCATTTATTCAAAACGGACAGCACATTTTTTTATTTATTTTTTGAAACGGGGAATTAAAGCAGTATCCTATTATAACTCTTTCCTCAATCGCGCCACCGGAATATTCAATTGCTCCCGGTATTTGGCCACAGTACGGCGGGCAATATTATAACCTTTTTCCTGCAGGAGTTCTGTTAATCGTTCATCACTTAATGGCCGTTTTTTATCCTCCCCCTCTATCAGGTTACTCAGTATCTTTTTCACTTCCCGGGTGGAGACTTCTTCTCCGCTATCGGTGCTAAGGGATTCACTAAAGAAAAATTTCAATCGGTAGGTGCCATATTCGGTCTGTACAAACTTACTGTTAGCCACCCGGCTTACGGTGGAAATATCAAGGTTGGTTTTTTCGGCAATATCTTTTAAAATCATGGGTCGCAACTCCGTTTCATCACCGGTTACGAAAAAATGATATTGGTGTTCCATGATGGCATTCATGGTGCTGAGCAGGGTATGTTGCCGTTGCTTGATGGCATCAATAAACCATTTGGCAGCATCAATCTTTTGTTTGATAAAGAGGACAGCTTCTTTTTGCCTTTTATCTTTCTTGGCGCCGCGGTCATACTCCTTCAGCATATCACGGTATCCTTCACTGATCCGGAGTTCTGGGGCATTCCGGCTGTTCAGGGTGAGTTCCAGTTTTCCCGCATTATTCATGATAAAGAAATCGGGGACCACATAAGTCTCTGCTTTATTGATCTCCCCCACATTGCCACCCGGCTTGGGATTCAGGCGGATGATATGTTGCATCACCTCTTTTAACTGGTCATCGTCAAGGTTCAGCCCGCGCTGTATTTTTTCGTAATGCTTTTTGGTAAATTCGTCAAAATATTTGGTGATGGCTTTGATGGCAGTATCCACCTGCTGCCCTTCATCTTTTTGTCGTTCCAATTGAATCAGGAGGCATTCCTGCAGGTTTCTCGCAGCCACCCCTGGAGGATCAAATTGCTGGATACGGTTTATCAAAGCTTCCACCTCTTCATTGGTGGCGGAAATATTCTGGCGAAAGGCCAGATCATCTGCAATGGCGGGGGTTTCTCTTCTCAGGTAACCATCTTCATCAATGCTGCCTATTATTTGTTCAGCGATAGTTTGTTGTTTATCGTCAAGATTCAGGAGGCCGAGTTGGTTGATCAATGATTCGTAGAAACTGGTCTCCGTCTTAAAGGGAAGCTGCCGGCCTTCGTCTTCTTCAGGATAATTATCATCCCGGAGTTTATAATCCCCTGGTTCATCATCCCCTTCTGACACATATTCACTTACATCTATATTATCATACTCATCTTCGCTGCCATCCTTGTCTTCGTATTCTTCTTCTCCATTCTCACTGAACTCATCTTTCAGTTCATCGGCACCATCCTCATGTTTATCCTCATCCAGTTCAAGGGCGGGGTTTTCCTCCAGTTCTTCTTTAATACGGATTTCCAGGCTGGCCGTGGGTACCTGTAGCAGTTTCATCAGCTGGATCTGCTGTGGGGACAGTTTTTGCAATAATTTCTGCTGTAAGCTCTGGCTTAGGGCCATGGTCCGTCAGGTTTAAAGTGGCTGGAAGGATTCTTCCGGGACACCATTAAAACACTGAATCACAGATATTTTGCTCTGTTTTTCAATTTTTCAATAGCCATGTTTTTTTGGAAAAATCCGGCCAAATAACAAAAATCAGGCCGTAAATTTACATACAATTAGAATAGGGATGTGTCAACGATTATGTTATTTTCTTGTTGTGTTGCTGTTACTGTTTCAGGGAGAAATCTTTGGGCAGGAGAGACACCATATAGATACAGTAGAACTAATTTCATGGGATTGTATGGGTGATAGTCATACTTGTCAGCAAAATTTCCCAGTCCAAAAGAGATTTCTATACATTAAACCTGAAGAATGTTTCAAATTCCCTATTAACTATGAAACACTTAAAAACTTTGATTTTGAGAATCAACTTAAATTAACCGCTCCTTCCAAAGATTCAGTAACCAACAGAAAATCTTTATCTCCCTTCATTCTTTTTAAACCAACCGTATTTCCCTCTCTTTATACGAGCCAACTTGGCTTTTTTTGCAGGAAAGAATTACAGGTGGAAAAGATCACCTCCATTCCTATAAGGCTTCGCCTCGGTTCATTGGAGTATGTAAATTACCTGGAGCAAAAGCCGAATGCGATCAAACCGCTATAAAAATCTCCCACAAAGAACAAGGGTAAAAAACATTTTTTTTATTTGTTTACTGTTTTTTGCAGGTTTCAACAAAGTGTACATTAGTGCAATTAAAACCGGAGCGCCAAATCCAGGAAAACAATGGGTTTATCTATTCACTATAGCGGGAAAATAAAAGACTATAGTCTGATTGATGCCATGAGAACAGAAGTGGAGGACATTTGCAAAAGCCTGAACTGGGAACACCAACTTTTCGATATTAAAAGTTCCACTGTAAAATCAGGGACATCAAACCCGGTAAAGAATACACCCTATGACGTTAAAGGAATAAGTTTTACACCGGAAGAAAGTGAAACCGTATTTCTTACCTTCCTTCCTGATGGTACCTTGTGTTCACCGGTCAAGCTGATCTATTATGATCCGGCCACCAATGACCTGATGATAGAAGTGGTACATACAAAAACACAGTTTGCCGGACCTGATATCCATATCGCTATTTTGAAACTGCTTCATTATATCAAGGAAAAATATTTTTAACCGTTTGAATTAAATGATGAAGGATATTATTGGGACAAATGGGATGAAAAGATCCTGCTTGATCAATTCGCACGATATAACTTTATCCTGAATAGTAAGGCAACTGCATTAGCGGACGTAAAATTAGCGCCAGGTGAATCCGCGGAATCATTAGCAGACAGGATCGAAGAAATACTAAACAAAAAATTTGGTGACGAAGGCCGCCCCGGATTATAATCAGGTCAAAAAGTTTCAGGCTGTTATATTTTGCTCCCGCAATACTTTCTTTATCACTGTGATTATCTTCTCACCTTTCTCCCGGACCTGTTCTTCTGTCCATAATAAACTGATCGCTGTGGACACACACCGGCTCATGATGGCATCGCTTGCTGCAAAATCCTTGGTAGCATGAAAAATAACCTGTCCTTTGAGATCGGGATGAAGGGCATTCAACGTGGTTGCATTCTTCAGGTGATCCCATTTGCGGATATAATGCCAGTTGTTATCATACCAGTAAAAATGACCGGCCAGAATTCCCAATATCTTCATTTCATTTATAACAGCTCTTGTTATTTCTTCGGTGGGAAGGAACCAGCTCAGGAAAGTACAGCTATCGCCCGCCGGATCGGGTAACCGACGGAATGATATTTCCGGCACCTGTGCGAGAATACTTTTTAAATGCGCATGATTCTTTTTCTGAATAGCAAGAAATTCTTCCAGACGTTTTATCTGGGCTAAACCCACAGCAGCGTGTAATTCAGAGATCCGGTAATTATAGCCAATAAAAGGATGCAGGTCAGCTCCGCGATCAATGCCCTGATGATCATGACCATGATCAGTGTAGCCATCGCATTTTAAATATACAGCTTCATGGTTGGTCACTACCGCACCCCCTTCGGCACAGGTCATCGTTTTTACAAAATCAAAAGAAAAAGCTCCCGCGTCACCGATCGTACCTGGCGTTTTACCTTTATAACTGGCCCCGATACTCTGGCAGGCATCTTCCAGTAATAGTAATTTATGTGCTTTGCAGATAGCCGTCAATGCATCCATATCAGCCATACTGCCGCACATATGTACAGGCATTACCGCTTTTGTTTTTGGGGTGATTGCTTTTCGAACTGCAGCAGGATCTATGGTAAGGGTATCATCCACATCCACGAATACAGGTACAACACCTGCACTTAGCATCGCTTCAAAGGAGGCGACAAACGTAAAACAGGGAAGGATCACTTCATCTCCATAGCCAATACCCAGGGCGCTCAGTGCTGTCGTCAGCGCTGAGGTACCGGAAGAAGTTAACTGGGCATATTGGCTGCCAAAGGTTTTACAAATGGCTGCTTCCAGTTCTTTGGATTTCCAGATCCCTTTACGGGGGCCGTCAAAACCGTAACGCATCAGGATACCGGTTTCCAGCACATCATTTACTTCTTTTCTTTCTTTATCACTCCAGAGTTCAAAGCCGGGCATAACTGGTTATTTAAAAATGAATAATGAAGAATTAATAATTGCTTCGCCTGCCGAAGCTTTAGCACAGGCATGACAAAGATAAAAAAACGAAAGTTCAGGGCTGACTATGGCTGATAAAAACACCATTCCCCGCCTGGCTGCTCCAGGATGGCGATCTCACTCAGATCGCTTTCATTGTTATTTCTTCCTACGGCTGTAATGAGATAACGGTAAGAGAAATGCGCTGAAGACAGGGTATCGGTCATTTTAAACCCCTGAGGTGAGACTACAAACCTGGAAATGTATTTGGGCTCATTGCCAAAGGTTTCTGAGTTCGATTCTGTAGTGTATTCGTAAACCACATAATATTTTATTTCAACATCATTCCTGGGGTCGGGCCTTATGTTTAACTGTACGACAGAATTACGGGTAATACTGCGTTCGACGATCGGCGGCCAGGGTTTTTCATTGTCAACCCATCTCATGGGTGGCACTAACGCAGGGTATTTGTAATATTCATTCCTCAGGCTGTCATTCCAGCCATTCGGATTACGGTCAAAAGATTTGCTGCTGAAATAAATACTGCCCTGGATATTAGGATATTGGCGCAACAGCTTTATCTGGTCAGGGATCTGGTTGGGATCATTCCAACCCGCTTCTTTACCCCCGGCACGATAGATGCCATGACCAATATATACCTGGCGACCATAACTGTGGCGGTTCCACCATTCCAGCAATTTCTCATAGGCAATTTTATCATGCCCGATCACCAGGTAGAGTTGCGGGGTAACATAATCGATCCATCCTTTTTTAAGCCATAATAATATATCGGCATACAGATCGTCATAATTGGTTTGGCCGGCTCTGCTGTCACTGCCATCAGGATCCTTGTCCTTATTACGCCAGACACTGAAAGGCGAGATACCAAATTTGCATTCTTTTCTTTCCTGTTTGATAACAAGGCTGAGCGTTTGTATAATCGAATCTGTATTACTTCTGCGCCAGTCTTCTTTATTAAGGGTACTGCCCGAATTCCGGTAAGAGGCTTCATCAGGGAATTCTTTACCGGGAATGCGGTAAGGATAAAAATAATCATCCATATGTATAGCATCCACATCATATCGTTTCACAATATCGCGGACCACATTAACGACAAACTGCTGCGCCTGTTTATTTCCCGGGTCAAAATATTTTTTATCACCATAGGTAAGGAACCATTCAGGATGAATACGGGTAATATGGTTGGAAGCAATAGAAGCGGTATTGATATTGAAATTAGCCCGGTAAGGGTTGAGCCATGCATGAAATTCCATTCCTCTTTTATGCGTTTCCTCTATCATGAATTGTAAAGGATCATAATAAGGAGAAGGGGGCTTACCCTGCACCCCGGTAAGCCACTGGCTCCAGGGTTCGTATTGTGATGGATAAAAGGCATCGGCGGATGGACGAACCTGCACAATGACGGCATTCATTCCATTCCTTTTATGCATATCCAGCTGGCGGATAAAATCTGCTTTCTGGGCTTCTGTACTTGCTCCTCTCGGGGGCCAGTCAATATTATCCACCGTGGCGATCCAAACCCCACGAAATTCATATTTAGGCTGGGCGTTTAGAAATTGAAAAGAAAACAGGGTGAGTAATGATAAGAAGATAATGGATCGTTTCATCAGAATATGGTTTTTTAAGGGTCTGATCGCTTACAACAATATGTTCAAATTTTGTGATATTGTTTCTTTGAATTTTGATCATTGATCCCGATAGTTACCGGGAGAGCACCGCATATTTTCGTAAAATACTCAGGGTGTAAAAATACATCATTCGCCGTCATCGCGGATCTTATCCAACAGATCACTTAAAATATTGGCTTCTTTTTCTGAAAGGTTGCCCAGTACAGCATCCATGGCATCCTGGCTGTCATCCAGTTTTTCCAGTATTTTTTTACCTTTTTCACTGATGATAACGTCTACAAGACGCCGATCATGTTTACAGGGAAGCTTTTTAACCAATCCTTTAGCAATCAGCCTGTCTACAATACGGCTGGTATCACTCATTTTCTCCAGCATTCTTTCCCGGATCTGTAGAGTTGAAAGGGGCTGTGGAAAGCTTCCCCTGAGGATTCGCAGGATATTGAACTGTTGTGGTGTAATATCATGGGTTTCAAAAAACTGCCGGGTTCTGTCTCTCATCCACCCCACTGTAAAGATAAGATTAATAGCCGCCTTTTGGTGGGCATTACGGAATATGGTCTGTTGAATATCTTTATCAATACCCATTTTGATACAGTTATTTTTCGGGGAGACA
>JADGPW010000179.1 GCA_017882265.1 Chitinophagaceae bacterium
CCGTTTTATGAGCCACAATCGTTCCGGTCGGCAATTGTCCTTTTAACCTGGCACCGCCTGTTTCCGTTTCTCTCATCACTCTCCAGATAAAGTCATAGCTTTTTTTAGATAACAGCTTTTCCCTGTTGTAATAAAAGGCTGCTAATACTTTGCTTGCCATTTTTGGCGTCGTCCAGTTTTGAAATTGCAGGTTCCAATTACTTTGTTGCACTTCTTCATTGAATTTTATGGATACGTCTTTAAAATTATTTTTTATGAAGTATTCCTCCACTACGGGGGGGCCGCCAATTAGCCTTAGCAAAATATCACACCCCACATTATCGCTTTCAGAGACCGTATATTCTAATATTTCTGAAAGGCTGAGTGTCGCCCCATTAGGATATTTTTCCCTGATGGGGCTATACAGATTGGGTAACAGGTCTTTCTTTTCAATTTTTATTTTTTGATTAAATGAAAACTTTCCTTTATCAATTTGAGATAGCACGGCCAGTGCAATGGGAAACTTAAATACACTTTGCATCGGGAAGTGTCTTTCCCCATTTATAGACAGCGTGTCTTTCTCGTTATTATCCATAATCGAAACACCAACAATAGCGTTCTTTGATTGGATAATTTGCTCTATCCTTTGCCGTAATGAATCCGTCTGGGAGAAAACGGGAAATACCAATAAAGAAAAAAGGATGCAGGCTATAAAATTTCTTGTCATAATTTTTATGGGTCAATACAGTGTGTCCAATTAAATTGCTATCCTCTCAAAAATAGTAGAAAGTTTTTGTGTTGCCTTAGTTGTACTAACCAGGCGGAGCCGGTCTCGCATACTGTTGTTCTTAGAAAAATTGTAAGGGATATTAAAGATTGTCTCAACCATCGTTCATCCTTCCTTCATCCATGCATCAGGCATGCATTTCATACATGGATGATACATGGTTTGTCAATGGCTAGCAATTAGTTTATTGAAAATTGATTCTTTGTACAAATTTTCTGCTTATTACTGCCGATAAATTGTTCAATACCATATTTTTATGACCCCCTTCCGAGCTTTAGGGCTAAGTATTTGACTTTCCCCTATCCTTGTGTCAACCATGTCTAATCCATGTGTCATCCATGTGTGGTCGATGTGTGTTTAAACGGGAAATTGCATGGTTGACACATGGATTACACATAGTTTATTGATATTTAAATATTTGTGGAGCTTCTGGTTATTACTCCTGCGATAATTAATTCAGAATCAGATTTCTATGTCTGGATAATAGCTGAAACGTGCCACTTGTTGGTCTAACTGCCTTCTCATTTATAACAGGATGCCTTTGTTGATGTTTCCCGGCGTGCTTTAGAACGCTTCAACTTAATAACTTCAGGGAGCACCAACAAATGTATTCTCCTTTTTTGATCTTTCTACCCTTCCCTTAGGATCGGGATGCCTTTGTTGGTGTTTCCCGGCGTACTATAGAACGCATCAGCTTAATGACTTCAGGGAGCACCAACAAACGAAAGAGATAGTGGCCTGAGTCTATCTCGAAGAATTCCGTTGAAGCGAATTACACATCCTTTTTCTATCTTATTGTGTAATAGTTATAACAATGCATAGGATCAGCAGTTCGACTCAGGTATAACTCATATTTTTCCGAATACATCACTACACCTCTTAGTGCTGTACAGCTACCTAACATTACGCAGGCTTTTCCCAAATATTCTTTACCATAAATAGATTTAAAGTTTTTAATAAATCTTTTTTTTGCGTATTCCTTGTGTAAAGAAAAAGTCATAAACACTTTTACAATTTTTATTATTTCTCCCACAGAAAAGCTCTTTTCAGATCTCATTTCTCTTAAATTCATCCTCACCATCTTATCAAACTGTGCCTTACTCAGCGTGTCACAGTGCTTATAATAAGATAAGTCCCGATTATCATTTTGCGCTCCGGCGTTATAAGGGAAAAAGAAAATATAAGCTACAAAAAATGAAAGAAATAGTATTTTCATACTTCATCAGGGCTTTTCATCAATTAATTAATCCAAAACTATCACTCCGGCTTAAATATCCCATTCTTAATAGCATAGATCACCACGCCGGTAGCGCTTTTGACATTGAGCTTCTCCTGTATCTTCAAACGATAACCTTCCACGGTGCGGCCGCTGATAAATAATTTTTCGCCTATTTCTTTATTGGTAAACTCCCGGCAGATCAATTTAATGATGGCGATCTCTTTTTCGGCGAATTGGATCTTTTCAATTTTCTGGTAAGGGTTAAACCTGCTGTTGGCAATCATTTTTGCCAGTTTACCGGTAGTGCTGCGGCAATAATAAGGCACCTGCTTGTAAACCGATTTTATAGCTTCCACAATTTCTTTCTTATCAGCATTCTTTAAAAGAAATCCTTTAGCCCCCGCTTCCAGCATATCCACCACCAGGTTTTCTTCATTGAACATGGACAGGGCTATCACATTTATTTCCGGATAATGATCCTGCAGGTGAGCAGTAGCAATGATACCGTCCTGCACCGGCATCATAATATCCATCAGGATCACATCCGGTCTTAATTTTTTGGATAGTTCTATGGCTTCACGCCCGTTCTCCGCCTCCCCCACCAATTCAATTTCAGGTTGTTTCCTGAGCATTAACCGGAGACCGTCACGATAGATATCATGATCATCCACGATTAAAACTTTTATCGGCAAATATTTTTTCATCATCATGACTATAAAGGTATCTCGATTGTATAGGCTGTTCCTTTCCCCGGCTTACTTTCAATAAATAGTTCCCCTTTTAATATTTCGATCCTGCTGGCAAGATTTGACAACCCAAGCCCCCGGCTATTTTTTATCGCCTGGTCGTACTCAAACCCTTTTCCGTCATCCCTGGCATACAATATTAATTTATTATTTTCTTTATAGAGCTTCAGTTCCAATAGGGTGGCATGTGCATGCTTTATCGTATTATGAATGATCTCTTTCACCACACGGTATAAATGGACCTCGGTCTCTTTTGATGGAATAACAATAGCGGGGCTGTCAAAATTTACCTGGAGTATATGGCTCTCTTTCAGGTCATCCACATATTCTTTTATAGCTGCTACCAGTCCTTTACGCAGCAGTACATGCGGCATCAGGTCATTGGAGATCTCCCGGACCCGGTGCAAGATCACATCAATTTGGCTGTTCGACTTATCAATGATCTCCGCATCTTCTTTATCCTCACTATTCAGGCTATTGATCTGGAGCTTAACAGCTGATAAAAGAGGCCCCAAATCATCATGAAGGTCAGCGGCAATACGTTTACGTTCCGTTTCAAGCGTGTTGATCTCCGCCTGTATCTTTTCCTTATGCAGGACGAGATTCTTTTTCTGCTGCCGGATGATCGTGATAATAAAATAAACCAGGATGATCCCTAGTACTCCTGCCGCGATCAAAATGGCAACATAAACTTTTGCTTCTTTGGTATCCATAAAACGGCTACTGCATAAATGAGGTTTACAAATAGATTGACCAGCAGGAGGATAAAGTCAATATTACTATAAAAATTATCGCTGAATTGTATTTTCAACAAATAAAAAACTTCCATGATAGCCTTATAGGAATAAAAGATAAGAACACCCATACAAATCAAAAAACGGGCGTTCTTCAAAAGATTGCCGTGAGCCTCTACAATAAGCCTATTGACCTGGCCTACACTCAGGAATATAAGGCAGAAAGAATAATAGACCCTGAAAAGAGAATTAATTGAGGTGATATGGCTCCAGAAAAAATTTTCGTACACCCATATTAGGACCATACTGCCTATTAACAGATAAATATGCCATTTCTTTTTACGCAAAGAACCCCATTGCCTGAATTGCCAGACAAATAAACAACCTTCTGCCAATACATAAATATTTGCATTCAAGGCATTACTTGCGAAAACACTATAAATCATTACGATACTAACCAGTTCATTAACCAAAGCTAATATGCAAATTAAGATGAAGGGGCGATACGTTTTGGGAATAGTTGTAAAACGTACGAGCCCAATTCCGGCCGCTAAAGCAATACTAAAACTTGAGATAAGGGATAAATAAAATAAATTCATTTCTTAGTCGGTATTCAACGGAGAAGATTCCGGGCAAACTGTAGGGCACCTCTGCCCATCTTCCACTATAATATTGGGGTCAATGTCAGACTCAAAACTTACCACCAAATCTTCTCCGCTTGCATTTACCCCTACAAATACTAAACTGACCTTAAGATCAGCATCCATTCCAAAATAGGCCCGTACGCTTTCACAACCATCCTGCGCCAATAATGCATCGAAAGAGGACCTGCCAAATGTCTCGCAAACGGGCATGATCCCAGAGTCTTTGTAACTGGAATCCAGGATGTTTTCTTTGTTGCCCCTGTATTTACTGGTCATCTCAGTAGCCTTACTCAAGGTAATAAAATGGTCGCTCATAAAAATGGTTTTAGTGGTTAAATAATACCGGCAAAATGGGCTTTATCAGTAAAAAACAGACCCGTATCACTACCTGAAAAATACCGGGGAACTACCTGAATTTTCAGGTAGATGTGGAAGCCCAAAACCGGGAATTTTGGTTTTCATTTGAAACAGCAAAACCGGTGCTCCGGGTTGGGGCAGTAACACGGGCCCTTTCAGTTCCATTAATCATTAGATCCTTATCGTCACGCCGGAAACGCTGGTTTTGCTTTCAAGAAAATATGGATACCTCTCTCGTTATTAAAGAGAAAATAAAGCATTGCGTGGGAACCGGGGAATATAGTTTCTGGACGATTGGAATTACGACAAACCCAAAAATAAAAAAAGAAGCGCTCGGTCATCCGCCGTGCTGGCAAATGTGGGGGGCCGACACTATTCATAAAGCAAAAAAAATAGAATCCTATTTTTTAAAGGAATTCCCTCCAGGCCCTGCCTCCGGCCGGATGAAAACCGGTGGTACAGAGCATTTAGAAGATAACAAAATGCCTTATGTGTATATTTTTTAAATCCTTTATTTAATGTATTGATCAAAAAGCCTTCTTATCGGGACACTTAATATCTACGCTAACGATTTTACTATAAGTAAATCCTCCGTTTTTCCCTATTATCTTCAGCCGGTAATAACCCCTGCCCTCCCTTTGTTCATGTATAAACCCAAATGCGGATCCTGCAGGCTTATTCCCAACCGGAATGGTAGCGGCTTTGGCAAACTCAATATTATCGGCGCTGTATTCAATCTCAAATCTGTCCACAGCCTGTTCTTTCACGGACTTCCAGTTTAGTAAAGCTTTGCAGCTATTCGGAGTAACGGATAGATCTGTCAGTTCACCGGGAGGAATGGGTAGTGTCACGTTGATCTTTGTTTCTACAGACTGGTTGCTGCTATCCACGTCAAATGAATTTGCTATAAGCGATAAAGATGATACAAGGCTGATGTCACAGTTTGTAAATCCAATATAGTTTGTTTATAAAAGACTGGTTTATTGACATAACCAGTTACTACAGGCAGTTCGGGTGGGAAAGCGGGTCCTATATATGAACCTGATACTAAATTGACTATCTTTTTTATAAAGAGCAAGAAAAAACCCTGTCAGATAAAAATTTGACAGGGCGAAATACTTAAAAAACAGTGGAGGCGACCGGACAATTGTCGAACCAATTATTTGATGATCTGGAACTGTTCGAACATTTCCTAAATCCTAAATGAGTCCAAAAAGAGCCAAAAAACGCCTTTTTTAGCTTAAATTGACCCGGCACAGTTCTTTGATTGTTCAATTATTACCCGGTTATTGGTAAGAACTGATCGCCTTTCCCATGCTGGTAACCTACCATATTCACTTTCCCGCTTACCAGGTCATACGTTGTTGTTTCCCTGAAACATTTTCTTTATAAAATTATATCAGTTCTTAATAATTTTTATAGATTCAAAATTATCGGTGCCTGCCACAATAAAATAATTGCCTTTTGCAATTTTTTGAATATCCCAGCTAAGCCTGTTAATTCCTTTTTGAATTGTAAATGATCTTGAAGCTATTAGTTTTCCTTCTTCATTATAAAGTGTAAATAGCAAGGTCTCATTCTTTATTGCCTGAATATTTATTTCCAAAAAATCAACGACAGGATTTGGAAACGCAGTTAATTTTATTGTTGTATAAGCCATATTGACCTTCACTACCGGCGAATACGAAAACCGGCCATCTATATCAAACATTTTAAGCCGGTAATAATTATAGCCTTCAACAGGTACTTTATGAATGTAGCTGTAATCCCTGTTCAGTGAGCTGTTGCCTGCTGCTTGTACTGTGGAGATCTTACTGAAGTGCTGTCCGTCATCGCTCCATTCAATTTCAAAGTTTTTGGTATTTACTTCGCCTGTAGTAACCCATTTAAGTTTTATTTCCTGGGTATTGATTAAACTTCCTGTAAAGCTTATTAATGATAATGGAAGGGTAGATGCTATTGCCTGAACACCTGCAATATCAGTTTGGTTATTGGTGATGGGAGGTGCCGTAGTATAGCCAAACACTACGGGGTTGGCCAGGCCATTAACTTTTACCGTATTGCCAACGGTGGCAGCTGCATCAACATTAATTGTTATAATAAAATAACCCGATCCACCGGCAGCAATAATTTGCGAGCCTGAAAAATTAAATCCAGTGGAATAAGTATGCGGTGCCGCAAATGTTGGGAAAATATTACCAGCCTGGACGGTGGCACCGGCAACGGTTGGAGCCGTCGGATTAAAATACACAAACATATTTGTAAAGTCATTGGCATCATGTGTACCCGTCAATGTAAACTGAATATTATTGATGGTAACTGGTAAAGAAGTTACATCCATCTTTACTGCATAAATAATATTAC
>JADGPW010000180.1 GCA_017882265.1 Chitinophagaceae bacterium
TCCCCGCCTTTTCATCCCATCAAGTTACAAACAACCTCACTAACTTAGCGGCTCTTTAATAATAACCATATGAAACTTGTTACCTATCTCAAAGAGGAACGTGAACAACTCGGCGTACTGATCAATGAAATGATCTACGATATGGAAGTGTTGCATCCCGATCTTCCCAACAGCATGAACCTTTTTCTGAATTACTGGGATGACAGCTACCCGGTTGCCCAGGCCGGTAACCTGATGCTGACGGAAGGAACAAGGACAAGCAATAAAGGGATCCCGCTACGCGATGTTCAGTTGCTGGCTCCGGTTCCTTTTCCCAGCAGTTGCCGGGATGGGTATGCCTTTAGGCAACATGTGGCTGCCGCCCGACGGAACCGGAAAGTGGATATGATCCCGGAGTTTGACCAGTTTCCCATTTTTTATTTCACTAATCATCATAGTATCCAGGGCCCGGGAGAAATTCGCTGCATGCCCGATCACCTGGAGAAACTGGATTTTGAACTGGAAGCGGCTATTGTGATCGCCCGACCGGGAAGGAATATCAAAGCCAAAGAAGCGGATGATCATATCGGCGGACTGATGATCATGAATGATCTAAGTGCCCGGCGCTTACAGATGGAAGAAATGCTGCTGAATCTTGGGCCGGCCAAGGGAAAAGATTTTTCAACGGTGATCGGACCCTGGCTCGTGACCCTTGATGAACTACAATCATTCGAGATACCAGCCAAAGAAAACCATACTGGTAAAAGCTGGAACCTTAATATGAAATGCAGGGTCAACGGGAAACAGGTAAGTGAAGGAAACATGGGTGATATGGACTGGACCTTTGCGGAGATCATTGAAAGGGCATCGTATGGAGTTGATCTTTATCCCGGCGATGTGATCGGCAGTGGCACCGTAGGCAGCGGTTGTTTTTTAGAATTGAACGGAACAGGGAAACTCAACGACCCAAATTTTACCGAGCAATGGCTGCAGGTGAACGATGTGGTGGAAATGGAGATCGATGGTTTGGGTAAGCTGAGTAATACGATTGTAGCAGAGGAGACGGATTGGAGTATCCTCAATAGAAAAAAGACAGTAAGTCAGTGAGACAGTAAGTCAGTGGGAAATAATAAAATTTCAAACTGTCTCACTGTCTTACTACCTCACTGTCTTACTGTCTCACTATCTCACTGCCTTATTGACTTACTGACTTACTGACTTGTGACTTGCTATATAACAACTTTATTCTCCCGTTTCGTTGGGGCGTTTCCTTTGTTCGTTACCTTACCCAGAAAATTGTCTTTCACCTTGAGTTCTTTTTCCACATTTACTTCCGCCGAACCGATACCACTGTTGTTGATATCCATTTTCTGAACAGCAAATTCAAAGGCTTTCAGGCTGCCCACCCCGTTATTATTTATGGTGGCCTCATCAGCATTCCCTGAAAGCATAATGGATCCCACGCTTTTATTTTTGATATTTACAGAATGAGCCGAAAGGATCATATTGATAGAGCCAACACCATTGTTCTTTATGGAGAGATCTTCAAAGGTTAATTTCTTATCAGACGATACATTTCCCACGGTGCTGATATCCATGTCCTTTATATTCCGGAAAGTGATATAAACTTTCATCCCCTTTGATCCTTTTTGGGGCTTAAAATTCACATGATCCTGCATTTTAATGATCAGTTTGGAGCCTTCGTTCTTCACTTCAAAAAGGGGTTGGAAATTATCATCGGCTTCAATTTTTACTGATTCCGTATTACCCTGTGTGAGGTAAAGGTTGAACACGCCGGACGCTTTCAGTTCACTAAAGGATTGCACCGGAATGTCTTTGGTGATGATATTTCCGCTTCCTTCCACCTGTTTTGTTTCGTTGTCCTGGCTGAAGGAGATCAGCGGCATAACAGCGATCATCAGAAGTATCGCCGCTGATAATAATGTCTTTTTCATAACCTGGTTTTAGTTTAAAAGATTAACGAAATCCTTCGTAGGACGAAAGGACGTCCAATTTTGTTACATATAAGGCTAAAAATTTATGAAAGGCTGTAAATCAGCGTGAATGGTAAAAAAGAGGTAATAGATAAAAGATAATAGTGAATAGATAATAGTATCCTCAGCAGAAAAGACCTTCCAGCATTTGATAGCCTACCAAAGCTGAAGGTTTCTTCAAATTAATGAACTATTATCTATTCACTATTAGTTTTTATCTCAATCCTCTTACTCTCACAAAAAAGGGGTGATTTTACTGATATTTTTCTCTATAATACAAAATATGATCTTCGATTTAAATAAACTATCGGCGGCAGAAAAACAATACTACCTCCTGCACCTGATCGCCCCCCGGCCCATTTGCTTTGCGTCTACTATTGATAAAGAAGGGAAGGTGAATCTCAGTCCATTTAGTTTTTTCAATATATTTTCTTCCAATCCCCCGATTGTAATATTTTCCCCTTCAAGGAGAGTAAGGGATAATACCACGAAACATACCCTGCAAAACGTGATGGAAGTCCCCGAGGTGGTTATCAATATCGTTACTTATGATATGGTTCAACAAACCTCCCTGACGAGTTGTGAATTTCCAAAAGGGGAGAATGAATTTAATAAAGCTGGTTTAACCGAAGTGCCTTCTGTGCGGGTAAGACCACCCAGGGTAAAAGAGAGCAAGGTGCAACTGGAATGTAAAGTGAATGAAGTGAAGCCCCTGGGAACACAAGCGGGCGCCGGTAACCTTGTTATCTGTGAAGTGCTGATGATGCATATTGATGATTCGTTGCTTGACGATCCATTAACTTCTGCTCAGGGCTTACCAAAAATAGACCAGCGGAAGATTCACCAGGTAGCCAGGTTGGGAGCCGACTGGTATTGCGTAGTAAATGAGCATAATTTGTTCCGCGTAGAAAAACCCAATACACAACTCGGTATCGGTGTGGATGCACTGCCCATCGCTATTCGTCAAAGTAATATCTTATCCGGTAACGACCTGGGTCAATTGGCGAATGTTAGGGAACTGCCGTTGGTAGATCCTTCTTTTGATGATGCCCATCTTAAGCAGATCATCCTGTATTATAGCATCAACCCGGAAGACATGGAAAAAGAATTGCATCGTTATGCAAAGAAATTGATGGAAGAAGGAAAAGTAAAGGAGGCATGGCAGGTTCTTTTGGCAATGACATAACTCCCCCTTTAGGGGATGGGAGTATCAAAATACTTTTTATCTTTAGAACAACATCTTAAATCCTGTTTCATGCACAAAAAAGGAACATACTATTTATTAGTTTTCCTTACCATTACTGCAAGCTTTTTTTCCTGTGTGACTCAAAAAAAAGTTATTTCAGTAAAAAAGGAAATAACAACGGTTGACAGCCAGCTTCAGAAATACTCTACCGCTTTAAAACAACTGGATACAAAGCGTGAAATGAAACAGGAGCAAAACCAGATCGACGATAAGGCCAGTGCCCGCATACAAAAATTTATCGCCAAAACCAGGACAGAAATCGACACGCTGCATGCCCAGAACACTATCCTTATCGTCAACACGATCGTGGACCGGGCTGATTGGCAGAAACTACTGAAGACACTTTCTCTTTCCCGAAAATCATCTAAAACCATTGGAGATAAAATTCAGTTCCTGTCAGACCTGATCAACCGAAATATGGTAGTAAAAATTGACCAGGATGTTCTTTTTGCTCCCGGCCAGTATATAGTGACGCCCGCTATAGCCGCCAGCATTGGCAATCTCTTTGAGCCGGCGGCTAAAGAAATTGACACGTTCATAAAAAAATACCCTGCTTTCCCATTGTCCATCGTAATTACGGTCAAAGGTTATGCAGACGCCACAGCCATTTCAGAAGGCACCCCGCTGTATAAGGATCTTAAGGCAAGATTGAGTATGAGTAACGCTGACCCGGATAACAAAGAATTGAACAAACAATTGTCACGGGTCAGAGCAGAACAGGTGAAAGCGCTATTTGAAAAATATACTACGGATAAATCAGGCACCGGACACTATATTCCGAATATCTTATACCTCTCCGAGGGAAAAGGGGAGGCATTACCTAATCCAACGATCACGGATTACAAAATTGATGATGCCCGGAGAAGAGTAGTATTACTTTTCTGGAGTATTTTCCCGGAATAAACTGTTGGTCGTTAGTAACCATTCTAATGATCACAATGGATATCACTTTCAGTTACATTGTGAATCGTATTATTTTCTTATCCCTGTATCAATGTAAAGATAGTTTCCTGAGAAATCAGCTCTGGCCAACAAATATGGTCTATATAATAGAAAATGAGCGGTATTGATACCGCTCATTTTCTATTATATAACAATCAACAATTATTTTACACCACCCCCAAATACCTTTTTCAATATATCTGTCGTCCTCGCCACCGGATTCGCCCTGATGTTAGCTTCTTCTTTTGCAACCTGGTCAAACAAAGCATCTACTGCTTTGCCCACCACGTAGGAAGTCAGATCCGGGTTGACCTTATTAAAGGTAGTGGGTATTCTATTATAGGTAGTTACAATATCGGAATAATATTTCGTCGCGTTTGTTTTGTCAAGCGAACTTTTTACCGAAGGAGTAAAGGCCGCGATCAGTTTTTCCTTTGTCTTCTCCCTGAAATAATTTGTTGCAGCATTGTTAGGGCCTCTGACGATATTGAGTGCATCTGTTAGTGTCATTTCTTTGATGGCATCCACGAAAATAGGTTTGGCATAACCCACCGCATCTTCGGCGCCCCGGTTGATAGCCAGTATTGCTTTATCACACTGTGCGCCCATACCCATGTTCCGCAGTGTATTTTCCACTTTTTTGGCATCAGGGGGCAGGAGCAATTTGTAGAATTCACTGCCGAAAAATCCATCCGTTTTGTTCAGGTTCAGTACCGCGTTGGTAACACCCTGCGATAGCGCTTCTTTAATCGCCTGCCCGGCTTCATTTTCAGTAAAGCCCGAACTTGTAGCCAATTTCTTGGGAAAGATATTAGGGATTTTAAGCTGGGAAAAAGATCGCCCCGGAATCAGGGCCAGGCCGAATAACATGGCGCTAAAATATGTTTTCATTATACGTATTGGTTTAACCAGGTTAAAGATAAGTTTCATTGTGTTCTATAGGTGGAGGAAACCGGTAGTTTGACGTAATTTTAAGGTTTTAGTTGCGTCCCTTATAAGCTTGTCTCATAATTCGTTATAAAATCTTTAAAGATTGTTAAGTTTTGCGTTGCTGACGGGTCATACCTGCTAAAATAAAAGAGAGGACTTGTTGGGTTCCGGCCTGTCTCAGGCATTAAGGCTTTCCTTTCGATGATTGATCTTGTCCCTGAAAATCCGGAAGAACCGGGCTCTTTCTTTTTCACTTACCTCGCTGATCAGGGTGGATCGCTTCATCAGGTTTTGCAAATACTCATAAAACTTATCACAAAAAGTCAGATCCCGTGTCATCATGTAATTCGCCACCGAATATGGAATATAGGCAATTTTGGAGCCATCCATAACGCTCAGCATGTGGTTGTCGCCCAGCACTACTTCATTAAAATACATGCGGTATCTACCCAATGGTTTTTTCTCACGATCGCCATATTTAAATTTATATCCCAGTTCTGCCTGCATTTCCAGGTGGTCCATGATTTTTTCAATCGCTTCATAGACTCTTAAAGTATGATCATTGGATTTAAACATTCCCCCGGCCTGGTAATAATCAATTTGCCGCAGGGTTCCATTCATGCTTTCAATATTCCAGATCTCCACGCTGTCGATCTGGTTATATATGTCCAGGATCTTTTCCCCAATCCCAAAAAGCTCATCGGGATAATCGTCTAAACTTATTTTTTTATTCCTGAATTCCGGGAAGAACCATAAAGTGCTCATCCAGAAGTAATATTTGAAAGCGGCGAAGTCCCGAAAATAGAAATGATGAAAAAAGGGAGAATCTTTGCAGAGGTAATAATATTCTTTTTCATGAAAACTGTTGATATAGGCCAGGGTGTTCATCACACCTTTGAGAAAGGCATCAAAACGGAAATTCTTATTATCTAAAAAATTCCCTTCAAATATGAATGAACCGGTTTGAATGTTCATCAATTGGTCAATGGAAATGTGGTAATGATTACAAAGCAGGTGCAATTCTTCAAACGTCAGGGATACTTCACCACGCATTCTCCGGTAGACACTGTCAGGGCTGATATTCAGCAAAAAGGCTATTTCATCCGCAGCCTGCAATGGCTGACCCATTTTCATTTTTACCGCCTTGAATAATTGCTGTTGTAATTCGGCCGTTGTCATGTTCATAAGTTGAGTTTACGGTCCTGTATTTTAGTCAACAATATATTAAAGAAAATATTTCGCTGCTTTTCACTGGTGTTACTGATCTGGGTGCTGCGCCGGATCAGGGCCCGCAAATTATCATAGGTATCATTACAAAATTTTTCATCCCTGGTTTGCATATAGTTCATAACATCATAATTCAGGAAAACTGTTTTTACATGATCGGTCACAGCTAATATGGTGTTATCTCCCAGGGTAACCCTGTTATAAAAGAATTTTAAATTATTCTTTTTCAGCTCGGGGTTTTCTCCCGGTAAATATTTACACCCGTTTTCAGCCTGGTTCTTTAAATGGCTGATAACTTGTTCTACCGCCTCATAGATCGTTTTAATATCCCCGGTTGAATGAAACAGGCCCGCTTCTTTATAATACTCTACCTGGAATATGATACTGTTGATGCATTCCGTATTCCATATCTCGGTGGACGGGATCTGGTTATAGGTATGGAGAATTTCCGTTCCGGTTTTTCTTATCTCCGGCCCCAGGCAATCCATCGTAAAATGCCTTTTTTCAAAATCAGGATGACGCAATATAGACTTCATCCAGAAGAAATAGTGAAAAGCGAATAACGCATCGGTTGAAAAATTATAAAAAAAGGGCAGGTCTTTTGAAAGATAAATGATCTCTTTCTTCAAATATCCATTGACCTGTTGTAGCTGCTTCAATATATTGCCCATGTAATTTTCAAAAGTGAAATACTGGGGATGGATCCTTTCGGTTTGAAAAAGAATGAACCCGCTTTTAATATCCAACAGACGATCCAGTGATACACGAAAATGGTCACATAGCACTTTGACTTCTTCCAGCACTAAGGGTGTATCGCCCCGGATACGGCGATAGGCGCTGTCACTACTTACATGCAATATCTCCGACACCCTATCTACCATAGAAATATCAGGTGATAGCATTTCTTTGATCCGCTGGAACAAAAATTCCTGTGACTGATCGGTGGTCATGATTAGCGTTGCTGGGTGAGTTTCTGGTTCGCATCAGGATCAGGCGCTGGTTAAGTTAACCCATTTAGACAGAAGATACAACATCCATGGGTATTTTCTAATGCGAAATTTTTAACAACCTCTGTATTCCGGCTCATAAATCCCCTGTTTTGCGGATAGAAAAGACAGGTTATCAATCCAGTTGCTATAACTGCAAACCGGGAAAATGTTAATGCAAAATTCAATAATTAATAGGCGATAGCTGATGGTAGTTTGGTATGGTGAAATGGATACCGGGTGAATGTATTAAAGCTATCAAAAGACCTAAACTGATTCATTAACCAACACTTCTTAAAATGAAAAAAAATCTCGTCCTGCTTGTCCTGGCCTGCAATTGCTGCCTGCTTACTTTATCTCAGGGTAAACCCTCCATGGTTATCCATGGAAAAGTAAACAACGACAAGAACGAACTTCTTGCCGATGCCACGGTGAGCCTAAAGGGGGGCACGATCAAAACCCTGACGGATAAGAATGGGGAATTCCGGTTGAACATTATCTCTCTTCCGGTTACGCTCGAAATTTCATTTGCGGAATTTGAAACACAGGAACTTGTTGTAACAAACGAAGAAGCTGTTAGTGTAACAATGGAGCCGGTCATAATGGTTTTAAACCCGGTAACAGTAGGCGCTACCCGGTCCGAGATCCGGTACATAAAAACCCCTGTATCTGATGAACATATTGGAAGGTTATATTTGATCAATACTCCTTCGGAATCCTATTGGGGAAGTATACTGATGAAAAAAGGAATGATCGAAACGACTTCCAGCCTTACCTATAAATCTTTTAGCACACGAGGTTTTAATGGAAGCGGCAATTCCAGGACGAACCAATTCATGGATGGGATGGACAACCAGGCCCCCGGACTTAATTTCTCTATCGGAAATTTTATCGGGCTGACTGAACTGGACGTGGATAATATTGAAATTCTTCCAGGCGCTTCCTCCGCTTTGTATGGGGCCGGCGGTATGAATGGCACGATACTCGTCAATAGTAAGAATCCTTTTAAATACCCCGGGCTTTCTATCCTTGTCAAACAAGGTATAACTGATATCGGAAAGGACCAACGGCATAAACCGGGGGGGTATATTGATTACTCTCTTCGATGGGCACGAAAACTGAGCGACCGGTTTGCTTTTAAGGTCGGCGTTCAATATGTCCAGGCCAAAGACTGGCTGGCTAATGACAGTACTGATTATTTAAGAACGGGTAGTTCAGGCAATCCCATCACCGGGAATCGCAAGACAGATCCGAATTATGATGGCGTGAATGTATATGGTGATGAGACCACGGTAGATCTCAATCAATTTTTATGGGGAGCCATACTACAAAACCCGGGGCTGGCTCCCGTTTTGCAACCCTTACTGGGAAGCCCTCAAAAAGTATCCAGAACAGGCTATAATGAAAAAGATATAATAGATCCAAAGACCTGGAACCTGAAATTGTCAGGTGCACTCCATTACAAACTCACTAATACTCTTGAAGCTCAATTGATGGGCTATTGGGGGACTGGCAATACCGTGTATACCGGTAGTAACCGCTATGCATTCAATGGGATAAAAATGGGGCAATATAAACTGGAACTAAAGGATAAGAACTGGTTCCTGCGCGGTTATACTACACAGGAAAATGCCGGGAAGGCTTATAGTGCAACAGTAACATCCCAGATTTTTAATGAAGGATGGAAAAGAAGTTATGACCCCGCTAATATAAATAATAGCTGGTACCCTCAATATGCAGGAGCTTTTGTTCAGGGTGCTGCCAATGTTTTTACACAAGCCTATACCCAGGCTTTAATGAGCGGACAAACCCAACAACAGGCTACAATAACCGCGCAAGCTGCCGTAGTAGCCGCTGCCCCGCAATTGCATATTGCCGGGCGGGATTTTGCCGATCAGGGTCGCCCGGTACCGGGTTCTGCCCAATTCAAACAGATCTTTGACCAGGTCCGGAATATTCCAATACCAAATGGCGGTCTTTTTACAGATCAATCACAGTTATGGATGGCTGAAGGGCAATATAATTTGTCGGATAAGATAAAATTCGCGGAGATCATTGTTGGCGCGGACCTCAAAAAATATGTCCTCAATTCACAAGGCACCATTTTTATTGATACAGCCGGTACATTGAAAGTAGCCGAATGGGGAAGCTATGCGCAGATCACTAAAAAATTATTTGATGATAAACTGACCCTGTCGGCTTCCGAGCGCTATGATAAGAATGAGAATTTTACGGGAAAATTCACACCCCGTATCACAGCACTTATTGCTGCGGGCAAGGATAAAAATATCCGCATGTCCTACCAAACAGCTTACCGGTTTCCTACCAACACACAGCAATGGATTAAGTTAGATGTGGGCAGCGCTCTTCTTTTGGGAGGATTGCCCTGGATAAAGAATTACCTGAATACAAAATCAACCCCCACCTATATTCTCAATCCGAATACCGGTCAAACGTCTCCTTATACATACAAGGATTTTAAACCCGAATCGTTACGGTCTTTTGAGATAGGGTATAAAGGCCTGATCGGTAAAAAGCTGCTGATCGATGCCTATACTTATTTCGGTCGTTATTCGGATTTCCTCGGTCGCATTCTGTTGGTACAACCCAATGTAGCCAAGCCTTTCTCGATCGTAACGAATAGCGATACCAAAATAAAGACCTGGGGTATGGGCATAGGTGTTGATTATAGGATGGCGAAGAATTATGCTTTGTTCTTTAATGCTTATACGGATAAGCTGACGAATGTGCCTGTCGGCTTCGAAGCAGGTTTCAATACACCGCCATACATGATCAATGCGGGATTTGGAAATACAGGCCTGGGTAAAAAAGAAAGAGTTGGATTTAACATCAACTTACGCTGGCAGGATGCTTTCTTCTGTGATGGTGGAGGGTTCGCTAATGGCACAGTAAAAGCATTCTCTACCCTGGATGCACAGGTAAATTACAAGCTGCCAAAAATTAAGTCAATGGTCAAACTGGGCGGGACCAATATCACTAATAAATTTTACCAGACCTCCTTTGGCAATCCCTATATAGGCGGCTTGTACTATGTAAGTTTTGCTTATAATATTTTATAACAATAGCGTTTAAAACTTCCATTATATGAGAATACTAATAACAGGAGCAACCGGCTATATAGGCAACCGGCTCGCCAATAAACTTTTAATGCAGGGAGAAGAAATAAACATCCTGGTCCGTGATATTCGGTCTTTCTATCTGCCGGTAGGCAAAAACATCAGGGTGTTTAATGGGGATATTACCCATCCGGAAAGTATTGCAGCCGCAATAAAAGGTTGTGAACAGGTATATCATTGTGCGGCCATTGCTAAACTGGCATTATCAGACAGAAAGCCTTTTATGGACATAAATGTAACCGGCACAAAGAATATTTTACTCGCTTCTTTACATGCTAATGTGCAAAAACTTGTATTCACCAGTAGCGCCGGCGTTTGGGGGCCTTCCTTAACGATCCCGTTTACAGAAAAGGATTCCCGGATTGAACCTTTTGAGAGCGATTATGATCTTTCAAAGTTTCTCGCCGAAAACATGGTCAAAGAATTTGTAAATAAGGGATTGAATGCCGTGATTGTAAATCCAGGCAGGGTCTATGGTCCCGGGCCGGCCACCTATAGCAATGCCGTAAACAGGATGATCAGGTATATCCTGAATAAAAAGATCGTATGCCTCCCCAAAATTGATGATTACGTCTCCAGTTACAGTTATATCGGGGACGTGGTGAATGGTCATATCATGGCCATGCAAAAAGGCCAGGCAGGAGAAAATTATATTCTCGGCGGTGAAAATATTTCCTATGGCAAACTACTGCAAACGATTAGGGACTATGCCCTAACCAATAATCATGTCCTGAAAATTCCCGTGACGCTCCTAAAAGGTATTGCCTTCTTGTCCCGGATGATAAACAAAAACACTGAATTAACGCCCTCATTAATAACAAGGTTTGCCAAACACAGGATGTTAAACAGTGAAAAAGCGATAAAGGAGCTAGGGTACCATATCACGCCCTTCGCAGAAGGCATAAAGACCACTATTGATTATTTAAAAAGCAACGGATATACAACCCCAAACATTCAAACTAAATTTTATTATTATGGAAAAGATCAGGTTTCAACCGGAACCCCTTAATGGGTTTTACATCACCCTGAAGCAACGGGTTCTTGCTTACTTCCGGGAGAATAAGCTTAACCGTTATGCCAACACCCAGGCTATAATAAAAGCATTACTGTTTTTTGGCCTTTTTATTTCCGCTTATATCATAATACTTCGGGGGCAGCTGCCGCTATGGGCGTTTTTGATTTCCTGGTTTTTTATGGGGGTATCCATCATGTTTGCGGCCATGAGTATAGTGCATGATGCGGCACACGGGGCATTTTCATCAAAGAAATGGGTGAACGGGTTCTTGTTACATTTTGCCAATCTGGTAGGTGGCGATGGATACATGTATAAATACAAACATACGATCTCTCACCACCCTTATACCAATATTCCCGGTATTGATATCGACCTTGAACAAAGTAATATAGTAAGGGTAACCCCATTTACAAAGTCCAGGGCTAAACACAGGCATCAATCGGGGTATATGAAATTATTGTATCCGTTTTATATTTTCTATTGGGTATTGCTTCGTGATTTCAAATACTACCGGTTGGAGAAAATCGGTCCTGTAAAAGCTCACCATGCGACCATCCACTGGCTGATCCTGTTTACAAGCAAAGTGTTTTATCTTTTTTATATGCTGGTCCTCCCTTACTGGGTTTTATCCAATCCTTTCTGGCAAATATTGCTTGGATTTACCTTGATGCAGGTAGGATCGGGCGTTATTGCCATGTTTGCTTTATTATCTAATCATGTGGTAGAGGATTCGCTGTTTGTTGTTCCCGATGACAACGGCTTAATAAATTGTAGCTGGGGTGAGCACCAGTTGCGTACCACCGATGACTTTAGTCCTGATTCTCCTGTGATCAGTTTCCTGTTCAGCGGGTTAAATCATCATGTGGCACATCATCTTTTCCCCAACTATTGCCATATCCATTATCCGGCTATTACGAAGTTGGTTCGAAAGACCGCCCGGGAATTTGGATTGCGTTACAGGTATAATTCTATCACGGGCGGCTTACGGTCGCATTTTAGGCTATTAAGAAAATTAAGTAAACCCGTTGTGGCATACTAGGTAAAAAAGATACTTTATGGATAAAATACATCTTCCTCCCATAATGAATAATGGTTGGTTAATACTATTGCTGGTAATAGCATTTACCACAGTACGGTATGTTTTACTGGTCGGGATAGCCTGGTTAGTGTGCTACTATCCGGGTGTGAAATCAGTGAGAAAATTTAAAATACAACCAGTCAAACCCCGGCAAAAACAAATGAAGCATGAATTATTATTTTCATTCTCTACTATTTTTATTTTCTCCGTCATTGGTATAAGTGTCTACCTGCTTTACATTAATGGTTACACTACCATTTATACAGACATCGGGCAGCATGGGTGGGGTTATTTCTTCGGCAGCCTGGGGATAATGGTCATCATTCATGATACTTATTTTTACTGGACGCACCGGCTGCTTCATACTAAATGGTTCTTTAAAAAAATTCATACCGTACACCACCGTTCATCAAACCCCACACCCCTGGCGGCTTACTCTTTCCATCCCCTCGAAGCGCTGATCCAGGGCTTGATTGTTTTTCCTTTCATCAGTATCTTGCCGGTACATATCATAGCTTTTCTATTATTCACTTCCCTGGTTTTGGTGACGAATGTGATCGGGCACCTGGGTTATGAGTTTTTCCCACGAAAGTTTCGCAATAGTTTGCCGGGTAAATACCTAACCTCCTCTACCAACCATAATCTTCATCATCAAAAGAGCAATAAGAATTTCGGGTATTATTTTACTTTCTGGGATAAATTGATGAAAACGCTTCAGAATGGAATTCCCCGACCGGGGCTAATTAAGTAAAATTGCCTTAATAGGTCATCCTGACAAAAACTAAAATATAGAAAGCATCAATCCGTCCAAACAATTACCACTGGTTGACGATACGACAAGTCACTGGCATTCAGTGTAAAACAGGAGTTTTTTTATTTGCCCTTCATTTCACATCTATTATCTTTGCCTGCCCGGTTCAGGCTTGATTACTACGTTTTTATTCAATCCGGGCTAATAATAAAAAAGACGGCCAAAATTTAGAAAAGTGACTATTTTTAAACCAGTTTTCAGGTAAATTTATTTACGGCATATCTTGTATGTCAACAAGGGACACTCCCGAAAATCCCGGTAAGAGAAAAGAGTAGGGCGCCTTAACCGAAAAGCGATACGAGTAGGTAAACCAAAAACTACTGTTATGAAAAAGATTTTTCCTGTTTTAGTTGTGTTTGTTTTCTGCCTGCCGGTCATCGGGCTTTCACAAAAAGCAAAAGTGGGCTTTTCCGGTGGCCTTACCGTGGCGAATATGACCGGCACTGTTGGTGGCGTGAAAGAAAGCGGGAAAACAAAAAGCGGCTATTCTGCAGGTTTATTTATGGATGCCACGATAAAGAAACATTTCAGTTTTCAGGGAGCTGTAGAATATGTACAAAAAGGAGAAGTGCTGAGTAAGACCCAAAAACAAAAGGTATACCGTGCACTTCATTATGTTGAAATGCCGCTGAATTTTTTGTATAATTCATGGGGAAACGGAGGCAATTTCTTTGTTGGATTAGGTCCCACCCTGAGTGTGGGCGTTCCTTCCTCGAAAGTTACTAAACCCATACCTGGCGAAAAGGTCTTTACTGATATTGTATTTGGCAACACCGGTGTTGAAGATTTTAAAGGGGTTGACTTCGGTGTTAATTTCCTTGGAGGGTACCGGTTGAAGAGTGGAATTGGATTCAATGTTAACTATACACAGGGAATAAGAAATCTTATACCAAAAGGCAAAGCGACAGGCAGCTTGCGGAATAACTTCTTTGGAATAGGTCTAAGCGCTTTAATCCCCGATAATAATAATGCCAGTAACAAACATAACAAAGGCAAGGGCAAGGGGAAAGGCAAAAAATAATGAACTTTTTTACGGGGTAAGTACAAGAAGATCTTAAATATAATTTATTGGCCGGTAAGGCGGTAAGGCGGTAAGAAATCATTAGCTATATATCTATTCTTATCCTCTTCCCGCCTTACCGGCAATTTTCATTAAGTCCTGACCAGGACATGCTTTGTATCTATATGCCTTTGTCCGCTTACCCCGAACCAGTACCTTTGCATGCCCGTCTAGTCCAGGGAGACAGCAATTTTGAAATTGATCGCATGAATATCATACCGCATTTATCCGAACAGGAAGAATTACGCCGCGAAAAACTTGCAGAACTGATCATGCTGGGTATTGATCCCTACCCGGCGCCTCTTTATCCTGTCAACACCCATTCGGCAGATATAAAAAAGAATTATAAAGAAGAATCAAAAGAACAGTTTGCCGATACATGTATTGCCGGGCGTATTATGAGTGTGCGCGATATGGGAAAGGCTAATTTTTGCGTTCTGCAGGATGCAAAGGGAAGAATACAATTGTACATCCGCCGGGAGGATATTTGTCCCGGTGAGGATAAGTCCCTTTATGATATTGTATGGAAAAAATTAATTGACCTGGGAGATATAATTGGAGTTAAAGGTTATGTTTTTATCACTAAAACCGGGGAGATCTCGGTGCATGTTAAAGAATTGACGCTGCTGGCAAAATCGTTAAAACCTCTTCCCGTGGTCAGGGAAGCAGATGGAGAAACCTTTGATGCAGTGACAGACCCGGAATTCCGTTACCGGCAACGCTATGCAGATCTTATTATTAACCCGTCCCTGAAAGAGGTCTTTGTAAAACGAACCCGGTTGATCAATTCCATGCGGGAGTTCTTAAATGATAAGGGGGCGCTGGAAGTAGACACACCTGTATTGCAAAATATCCCCGGTGGCGCTGCGGCCAGGCCTTTTGTTACACATCATAATGCGCTGGATATTCCCTTTTATTTACGGATCGCCAATGAACTTTATTTAAAACGGCTGATCGTGGGTGGATTTGACTGGGTATATGAATTCAGCCGTAATTTCCGCAACGAGGGTATGGACCGTACCCACAATCCCGAGTTCACTATTCTTGAATTCTATACGGCTTACAAAGATTACTTCTGGATGATGGAAACAACTGAGCAGCTACTGGAAAAAGCGGCGCTGGATGTTTGCGAAACCACAGATATACCTGTTGGAAATAAAATGATCTCCTTTAAGGCCCCATTCAAACGTACCAGCATTTATGAAGCCATACAGGAATATACCGGTTTTGATGTAAGCCGTATGAACGAGGAACAGCTTCGTTCCGTTTGCAAACAATTGCATATTCATGTTGATAATACAATGGGCAAGGGTAAATTGATCGACGAAATTTTCAGCGGCAAATGCGAACATCATTATGTGCAGCCCACCTTTATCATTGATTACCCGGTAGAAATGAGTCCCCTGACCAAGAAACACCGGAGCAAACAGGGCCTGGTAGAAAGATTTGAACTGATGATCAATGGAAAAGAGATCGCCAATGCATATAGTGAACTGAATGATGCTATTGAACAGCGGGAACGTTTTGAAGAACAGGCGAAGCTTTCAGAACGGGGCGATGATGAGGCTATGCTGATCGATTATGATTTCTTGCGGGCATTGGAATATGGCATGCCCCCTACATCAGGTATTGGTTTTGGAATAGACAGGATCTGCATGCTGCTAACCAACCAGCCTTCTATACAGGATGTTTTGTTATTTCCACAAATGCGACCGGAAAACAGACCCGGGATAACAACTGAATAATGAGTGAGATTTCATTGAGTATTGTCCAAAGGACTCCTTCGGAGAACATTTATTCTTAGACCACCCCATTTTCTAACCCTATCTCTATAATTTTTACTCAGCCTTGATGGGATTTCTTTCGCGGCTTACACCCCGGTATGATTTTCTTATTGCCCCCATATAGAAATGATGTAGATTCAGTACTAAACAGACTATTATGAAACCGCTTTTTCGCTCCAGGATGAAACCAATCATTCCTTCCAGGTTCGCTGAGATCATTTTTGCCCTGGTCTTTATCGTATTTGGAATCATCCATTTTAAAAATGCCGGAATGATGGGCCACGGAGTGCCCTCCTATTTTCCGGGTGATGGCAAAATATATATTTACCTTACCGGCGCCCTGATGATCATGGCCGGGATCGGGATCATAGCAGCTTTTCACAGAACATTACTATGTTATTTATTAGCTGCCGTATTAATCATTTTCATACTCACCATACATTTGAAACCCGCTATGGATGGAGATCTTACTAACTTATTAAAAGATACTGGTTTGGCCATGGCGGCGATCATTATCGGCAACAGGAGTTCTAAATAAAGGGAAGGTGAATGGTGTCACGGTTCAAAACCGTGACACCATTAGCCTAATCGACAAAAAGATCCCTGTATAATTGTGCGCCAGGTACAGCTGAATAATCATCCAGGTTAGTAATGCCTTCCGCGGCCAAAACATTTTCATCAATAAAGCAGTTACCCGTGCATTGCGCTGAGAATTTTTTGAATATATAATAAACGGCATCGGCCAGCACTTCGGGTTTTCGGCTCATTTTTGCCAGGACCTCACCGCCTAATAAATTCCGTACTGCGGCAGTATCGATGGTAGTCCTGGGCCAGAGGGCGTTGGATGCGATCTTAAATTTCTCGTATTCGCTGGCCCAACCCATAGCCATCATACTCATATTATATTTTGTCAGTGTATACGCTAAATGCGGCGCAAACCATTTCGGGTTCATATTTACCGGCGGTGAAAGGGTAAGAATATGAGCATTCGCTGATTTTTTAAGATGGGGAATACAGGCTTTCGTTACAAAAAAGGTACCGCGAACATTGATATCATACATCAGGTCAAACCTCTTCGGTTCTGTTTGTTCGGTGGGTGTTAATGAAATGGCGGACGCATTATTCACCAGCATATCAATTCCCCCGAAAAGGTCAATCGCCTTGCTGACTACCTCCTGGATCTGTTCTTCAAAACGTATATCGCATTGCACAGGTAACGCTCTGCCACCAGCCGCTTCCACTTCCGCGGCTGCCGAATAAATAGTACCTCCCAATTTCGTATTTTCTTCCACACTTTTTGCGGCAATGACAATATTGGCCCCTTCCCTGGCCAGGCGCAGGGCAATAGCTTTCCCTATCCCACGGGTGGCGCCTGTAATGAGCACGGTTTTATCACTAAATAACATACAACAGGTTTAGAAGTGAAGATAGGAAAAGACCGGTGGTGAATACAACTTTATCACGGGTAAATCTACCTCTGCAGCAGTAATTTTATCAGCAGTATAATTCGTCAAATATGCGCTGGCATTTCATCCATACACATACTAGTTTTGATGCAGGACATGAGCTGTCCCGTTTTAAATCCTGATATCCCAGTCTGACTGGATCATCCAGGCAGGCATTTGAAAAAAACAAGGTTGAGACGAACAGACCGTACTATGAAAGACAGCCGGTTTCACCCTCGCACTCAACGTAACTAAAGCCTCTTGTTTCCACGGGAGGTTTTTTAATACTCGGGAAGTACCGGTTTAGTTTGTACAATATCCTCGATCTGTTGCATAACTCCTGCATCCAGTTTTTCTTTTGCATCAAGCGATTTTAAATTTTCTGCTAATTGTTCTTTGCGGGAAGCCCCGAGGATAGCGGTCGTTACATCCGGATTTTTGAGACACCAGGCAATACTCAATTGTGCTATAGTGATGCCCAGGTTATTTGCCAGTTCATTCAACATTTTGACTTTTTCTAAAAAATTCTCTTTCATCCAACGGTCCTTCAACCAATCAAAGCCTTTGATCGCAAAACGGCTTCCTTCCGGAATCCCTTCGTTGTATTTACCACTTAATAAACCTGAAGCCAGCGGGCTCCAGACCGTTGTGCCCATGCCCACCGTTTTAAAGATCATGAGAAACTCATTCTCCATTTTATTTCTTTCCAGCAAATTATATTGCGGCTGTTCCATGGCAGGGCCGATCAATCCATACTGCTGGGCTACCCGGTGAGCTTCCATGATCTCAACTCCGCTCCACTCACTGGTACCCCAATATAAAATTTTTCCCTGCTGTACCAGGTTGTGCATGGTCCAAACTACTTCGGTTATCGGCGTGCCTTTATCCGGACGATGACAAAAATATAAATCAAGATAATTCAGTTGTAAGCGCTGCAGGGCTTCATGGCAGGCTTCAGTTAGATGCTTCCGGCTCAATCCTGTCTGGTTAGGTTTGTTTGATTTTCCCCTCCATCCCCAGAAAGCTTTTGACGAAACAATATAAGAGGTACGATCCCAGTTTTTCTTTTTTAATACACGCCCCATCATGTTTTCACTTTCTCCTAATGCATATACTTCCGCGTTATCGAAAAAATTGACGCCATTTTCGTAAGCCATTCCCATCAATTCATCTGCAACGCTGTCATTGATCTGTTTATGAAAACTTACCCAGCTCCCGAATGATAATACGCTGAGTTGCAAACCGGTTTTACCCATATAGCGATATTCCATCTGTATAGTTTAAGATTTGAAGATAATAGACAATTGACAATAGACAATGGACAATCGGGCAGACCTAACGCATATTGCTAATTGTCTATTGCCTATTTGTTCGTCGGAAACCCATTCTCAGAAACCTGAACGGTTCCGGTAGGATCATTAAAAGTAACGCTGTTCAGATCCTGGGTGGCCACCAATCCTTTGCCACCATGAATGATTTTGCCGATACCATGATAAATGGCATATTTATCGGTATAAAATAATTTGGTATTCTGATCCCACCACAGGTCAGGGCTTCTCAGGGTATCCCCTTTCACGGTAATAACTACTACGCTGTCCCGCAGGTAGACTTTATTCAGACTTTCAAAATACTTTCCATAGCGGCAGTCCAACCGGGTTTCTATTTTGGCGCTGTCATTATAAAAATCAACATGCAGGGATTTTGGAAATTCGACATAAATCGTATCAGCAGCTACCCTAAGCATTAACGGAGCAATTAATTTTGCCTTCATTTTGCCGTCCTGGCTAAAATAACTTTCGATCTTTGTTGCTTCCTCTTTCATCACTACCCTTTTCGTAAAATCATCGATCGTTTTTACGTCGTTCTCACAACTGCTAAAGAACAAAGTGGCAAGCCATAAACAATAAGCAATTAACCCGGTTAGTTTAAAGGAGTAACTTCTTTGTTTAAAATCGCCTGCGGGTATATTTGTAGACTTTATATTCATGCAGCCTCTTCGTAAGCCCCCTTTCACCGATGCCGACCGCTTGCACCCAAGCTTCAGTGTCGGAGCCCGGTGGCGCAAGCTTAGGCGCATGCGTCATCAGGGGCTTGGGTTTTAATCATACTTTTTTTTGATGAACCAGGCATCGCTGAGAGAGAAACCGACTGAAAACCTGAACATACTTTCTTTCAGGATATTGTTATTATTCCCTCTTTTGCTGTATTCTATAGCCACATTAACGATTGTTACCTGGTAAGGCGCCTGCCGGCTTAATGCTACGGGCAATCCCATCCCAAAGGAAGCCCCCATTACTGACATTTTTTGTCCCACTTTTATATAATCCGGCCCGGTAAAGAACCCGGCTCTATAAGCAACCTGGCTAAAATAATTTCTTTTCGGAATGGGATTTAACTGTCCGCCAACACGAAGTTGCCATGTATTCTGTACAGAATCTGACTGGCCATAAATACGATACTGGCTCCAGTTTTGCTGCATAAAGTCTACCCCCAGTAACCATCCGCCTTCTTTATTTATTACCTGCAGTTTTTGAAGTATAAAACCCACCGTATAGGTGGCCGGTAGTATGATTTTTCCCTTTACATTACGCAGGTCGGCAATACTATCCAATCTTACATCACCCAGGTTAGTATCAAAAACAAAAGTTTCGCGTAATTTATCCTGTGTGGCATTCAATTTTTGACTCAGGCTGCCATCCGCACCTATCGTTAGTAACATTTTTTTATTCAGAGGGACCTTGAATTGCAAGCCCCCATTAAAATAAAGGCTGCCAAAAGTAGTTTTGGTTTCATAATTAGACTGGTAATAATTAACCGTATCATTAATAATACTTCTCTTCGTACTATAATCTTTTCCTCCAAACAGGTATCCCGCATTTACACCAATACTCAGTTTTTCTTCTCCATTCTTTGTGGTACGATGGAAGAGGCTTAACCCGGTACCCACAGAGGCTAAATAAGCTCCGCCACTGCCCACGTAACGCGTCGTGGCACTATCGATCGGTAACCCGGTAGAAGGATCAGTTAATATTTGAGTATTAAACAAATTATAGCTGATCCTTGAAAGGGGTCGCAAACCAAAGCTTAAACCCCAATTATCCTTTATCGGAAGCCCCACCTGTACATAAGAGAATAAAGCATTACTGGCGACAAAACTTTTTTTGGTAGCCGGCTCTCTCAGGGTTCGGCTATCCAGATCCACCCCGATATCCAATATCGCCCTTCCGAAAGCCATCTTCTTGGATTTTGGTTCAATTCCTGCCATAAATGAGGAATAAGAGGCAGGATTGACAAAATTGATGGAAAATGGATCTGCATATCCTGCCGAAATACCACCCATGGCACGCTCGGTAATATGTGATTGGGGAACCAGGTCACCTATGCCATAGCGGGAATAAGGTGAATTATCCTGTGAAAAAACAGGGGAAAAGCCGGCAAAAAACAAAATCATTAACGCCAGGTGAAAGCCATGTAACGTGTTGATTTTCTTAGGGATTATTAACTTCACTAATTGCATACAGACCTTTAAATATTAATTCAGGGTCTGCAAATATCTTGTTTTTAAGGTGCGAACCCAAATAGACTATATCACCCCCGGTTAAGAGGACGTTAAAGTTTCTGAACTTCTCCCTATATGCGTCGATAAAGCCATCAATTTCTTTAGCCATACCTATAACAACTCCCGTCAGGATATTGGTGGTTGTATCATACCCGATCAAAGACGTATCACTATCTGCTTTGATAAGGGGAAGTTTAGCTGTGTAATAATTCAAGGCTTTCAAACGCATTTCCAGACCCGGGGAAATAGCCCCTCCCACAAACTCATGGTATTTGTTGATAAAATTGTAAGTGACACAGGACCCCAGGCCAATCACAAAATTATTTTTTGTTGGATAAAAATAAACGGCGGCAGCTGCCAGCGCCAGCCTATCGGCTCCAATGCTTTCAGGTTTACCCACGGGAGTAGTAAAGGAGACTTTAGTCAGGTGACTGAGTTTATGAAATTGTGTATTGATCGACAGCAATTCTTCAATGGCCGGATGATGATCCACGACAGAAGAAAGAATGGATTTCACCGGTTGCCATTTCCTGATCAGTGATTGAATGGCCTCCACATCATTATCCGGCAATACAATGATCTCCTTTAGTTTTTCGTCCCGGAAAACGGCTACTTTTTTCCTCGTATTACCAAAATCAAAACAAAGTGTTACTGGCATGATCATTCTTTTTGTAGGGGGTTTATCGCCCCGGGTCAAGCCCCCTCAAATTTTTGAAATGGCCGTTTAATTTTATTTTCTCTTTTAGTTGTTCCATACTGGCCAGCATAGGAATTACTTTGGTCAAATGCCGCTTCAGGTATTCGAGACGTTGTCGTTCATCCAGGAGAACCAGCAATCCGTATTCCTCTTCCAATGACAGACCAATGTGGTGAGCCACATCATAACTATTGATCTCGCCCTTTTCTTTTTTAAACTCTTTTGTTACTTTCAACAATTGATGGAGGTCATGGATGCTGTTCATCAGCTTCTGCATCATCAGGGTGTTGCCGGTTAAATAATTATCCGGGTAATTAACAATAGCCCCGCTGTACATTTTATCAGGTATTTCTTTGATCAGCTCCAGGATACGAAACACTTTCAGGCCTTTCGTTTTAATATCCATCTCCCCGTTACCGTGGGTCTTCGAAAGTTCCGTGATCTCAGCCAGAGAACCAAAGTCCTGTACTTTGTTTTCAATGACCGTGGGAATACCAAATGGTTTTTTCGCTGCCAGGCATTCGGAAATAAGCTGTTTATACCTGGGCTCAAAAATATGGAGGTTCAGCAATTCGCCCGGATACAGCACCACGCCAAGGGGAAATATGGGAATGAAATTGGTCATAAATGATGATAGTTACTTAGCTGTCAGCTCTTTTAATCTGGTATATTTCAAAAAGGTATAATACGCGGTCATTTTTGCACACACATACCCGGCATGGCCGTCCAGGAATCCCGCATGCAAAATATAATAGTTAAAGAAGGTGAACCCCGGCGCCATACGGATCTTAAACCAGGTCGCTTGTTTGCCCTGCTGGTGATATTTCTCTGCATTGAGCATGGCATAGTTCATCATTTTCAACGCATATTCTTTACTGTCCTTCGCGGTTTGATGCAGCACATAGCCTGCCAGTTTTTTAATGGCCGTTCCTTCGGGTAACGGCAGCTTTTCATGAACCGGAGCATCATCCCAGTTCACCAGGGTACGGTTGAATAAACGAATATGTTTATCCCCGCCCCATTCACCATGTTTTAAATATTTATCCCCCAAAAAATTTTTAAACTTTATTTCAAATACTTCCTTTTCTTTTTGAAGAGGCAACTGCAACAAGGATTGCTTTAGAGTCTCGTCAATCACTTCATCAGCATCCAGGCTCAACACCCAATCATATTTGGCCAGTGCAGTTGCTGTTCTTTTTGTTTTTCCAAATCCTTCCCAAGGGCCTGTGTACAGGTGTATATTAAATTGTTTTGCCCTCTCCCTGGTGGCATCGGTACTTCCATTATCATACACGATGATATCATCCGTCAGGCCGAGCAGGCTTTTCAGCGTTTCGCCTATAATATCCGCTTCATTTTTACAAACGATGACTACCGATAGTGATTGCATAACAATTGTATCGCTTCCATTTCTAAATTACCTTTTTGGCAGTGGCTCTTTTAATTCCTAAATAGCGTTCACCGTGTTCAAGGAAATCAATTGATGGACACGGTGTAATCTGTCTCTTGAAACCTGCCCCTATTCAAATTATACTATTTAAACTGTATTATTCATTTTGCATTTTCAAAACCCCATCCTCCGGGGTCTGCATCCACTTTTGATAATTTGACAAAGATTACACCTTTTCTGCATTGAACCATTTCCACCACCATAAAACAAGAAAGGAGTAAGCAAATACGCCAAACTGAACTTCCAGGCCCATATCAAAGAGAAAACTGAAAGCTGCTGTTCCATTCATGATACACCAAACCAACCTGTTTTTCACAGGTACTAAAAAAGGGATAAACATGATACCGGTAAATAATAACAAGCCGGGCCAGCCGCAACCCATCCCGTAAATCAGCCATTCACTGCTGGGATAAATTTTATCCGTTTCCTCCATTTGCGGATAATTCAATTTGTACCATCTATTGGTTACGGCGAACACATCCCCAAAACCCACCCCGGTTGCGGGGATTTGCCACATCAATTCTTTCCCCGCTTTTAAAGAAATAACCCTTACCGCATCAATGGATCCTTTCAGGTAATGCGCTTCTTTGAAATACCCCCTGTCATGCATAATATATTTGACCCGGTTATGAAAAGTAGGTAAAGTAAAATAAGCCGTTACGGGAAGCGCCAGGAGAATAACCAGTAAAATGGCACCATATTTTGCTTTTGTTTTTTTGACAATCAGCCATAGGGATAAAACAAACATAATTATATAAAAAGAAAATAATCCTGTTCTCGCGGCCAGGATATGCAGGAAAATAATTAACCATATGGTGACCAGTAATAAGACAGTTGAAACAGGCTTTTCCAATTCCATTTTTTTTATGCATAGCCATCCTGCCAGTAATACCGTAATGCTGACTAACCAACTAAAGCGTACATGATCATTTTCCAATGGGGTGATAATACTTTTCGCTCGAAGGTATCCTTCCTGTACCGCGTCGGCGTTTGCTGCATAATGAAACATGCTCCACATGGTACCGGCCACAATGAGTAAAATAAAAAAATAGGCCAGGAGATCCCATTGTTTTTTTGAAAATTGATTAAAATACCTTTCGGGAGGGCCGGCAAAAGCAAGGGGCAAAAAAAACAGGGGCAGCTTGATGCGGACAATGTCCAGCCATTCCTTTTTATCCGTGCTCCATAACCCTGAAAGGAGGGGTAAAAAGAAAAGTAAACTCATCCCCCACAAAACAGGAGAGGAAAAAAAGACCTGAACCTGTTTTTTAAACCCGGCATGAAAAAGGGATACAACAAAAAAGCTGGTCATGCTTGCCGACAATAGTACCCGGGATACAAACAAAGCCATCATCATACCGATGAACAACATAAAAAGCAGGCCGCTTCTCCATTCAATGGTCGACTTGTTCAGCATAGTATTTTTATCACCCTGATCATTTGCATAAAGGTGTAAATTAATTCAATTCACAGGTTGTAATCATTAATGCAGGCTATTACCCCTGGGCGCCGGGCAAAAGGTGAATACAATTATCAATCATTGCATCCTGGCAGTTCGCAGGTAATAATCAGGTTAGCTTACTGATATGGCCCAAAGACATAAAGTAATTTGATATTATTTTGAATTTTCTTTGTGACCTTAGTACCCTGAACCCGGTTCGTAAACATACAACTTCATTTGAACTACATGTGGCAGGAATTATTACAACAAATGCAGGATGGCGATCTGAAAGCTTTGGCCCGCAGCATTTCGCTGATCGAAAATGAGATTCCCGGTTATGAAAAGTTACTGGAGTCCCTTCCATCCGCCCCTGCAAGGATCATCGGTATTACGGGTCCTCCGGGCGCAGGCAAAAGCACGCTGGTTGATTCCCTGATCGGGTTGTTGGTAAACGCAGGTAAAAAAGTTGCTGTTCTTTGTATAGATCCATCATCCCCCTTTAACCTGGGAGCCGTACTCGGAGACAGGATCCGTATGAGTAACTGGTTCACCCATCCCAATGTATTTATCCGTTCATTGGCCACAAGAGGCTCAGTGGGCGGTCTGCATCCAAAGATCATCGAGATAACCGACCTGTTAAAAGCTTTTCGTTTCGATCATATTATTGTAGAGACCGTTGGGGTCGGACAAACCGAGATCGAGATCGCGGGCCTGGCTGATGTTACTGTCGTAGTAATGGTGCCTGAATCCGGAGACGAAGTGCAAACCATGAAAGCCGGGCTCATGGAAATTGCCGATGTTTTTGTTGTCAATAAAAGCGACCGGCCGGATGCCGACCTTTTTGTAAAGAATCTTCAATTGATGCTGGCACCCACCTTTAGCAAACATTACAATGAAGTGCCCATTGTAAAAACGGTGGCCTCAAAACAGGAAGGAAGTAAAGAATTGCTTGATATTATTCTTCACCAGCTACAAAAAGCGCACCTGAGCGATAAAACATTCTGGCTGCTTGCTGAAAGAGCTTTTTACCTGATTCAGCAAAAACGCATGAAAGAGATTGATAAAGCATTATTGAAGAAAGAAATTGAATTGGCGTATCAAAAAGGTAATTTTAATTTATATAGATTTATAGCGGGGTTGAGTTGACGGATCAGCTTATTAACCTGTCAACTTAACAACCATTCAACTTACCAACCATGGACTCGATACCTAATGAAGGCCTCCCCAAAATGGCAGCCTGTGAACCAGTCGGTATCATTGTTGAACCCGGAAAAGTTTACTCCTGGTGCAGTTGTGGGCTAACTGAAAAAGGGCCTTTTTGCGATAATAATCACAGAAAAGTAGAAGGCACCCCATTCAGAAGCGTTAAAGTGATGTTTGATAAAACAGCAGAGATATGGTTTTGCCAATGCAGGCAAACAAAGACACCGCCGTTTTGTGATGAAACGCATAAGACCCTAAATCCCTAAAGGGACTTACGAACTTTTCATTTAAATGAAATATCGTCCACTCTCAGAATTTCCGTTAAGCCCCTTTAGGGGGTTTGGGGGGTTGGGGGTTCCCAATCACACCCGATCGGCGAACCCGGTGGAATTTCTTTATGCAGGGTAGGCTTTGCTTTCCCTGGTTCCTTCATTCTTTCCAGGGCGAGCAATAAATGGCCTTTATAGGTATCATCCTTTACGATATTAGTTTGTGATTCAATAAAAGTTTTTAATTCTTCCAATGCTTTTTGCAGGCAGGATTTTACCAGGAAAGAATTATCGTCATTGATACTCGCTGCCAAAAGGTAGGTGAGCAATACCTGTTCTGTTTGTAATTGAATCAGCTTTTCCATTCCCTCCCGACGGGGTGCTTTCCAGGTAGAAGCAACAAGCATCCTTACCATTTCAGCTACCCCCAATCCGTTATTTTCCACTTCATACTGTATCATCCTGTTCAATCGGTCTGAATTAAACAAAAATGACAAGGGCAGATCAGCGGCTGTTTCTGCCGGTGATAATACGTCAAATGCAAGACCGGTTCGCTTTCTGAATAATTCACGGGAAAAATTATAGCCGGCTGGCCGGGGAGGAATGAGTTTGGCGATCCGATCCGGGATCAATAAAATGGTTGGGTCCATGCAATCGATCACGGCATTTAAGGCACGTAATTGTTCCGCTTTGCTTACTGGTTCAGTGGCCGTTCTCCCATCACCTCTCAATGTATAAGTATATGACATCCCTCCTATTACTTTTGTTACCGCTTCCAATTGGTAGCGATGATAAAAATAAACAGGTACCAGTACATCTTCCAGCATGGCCATCGGCATACCCGGGCGGATATTTTTTTCACCAAACTGGCTCAGGGCTTTTTCTCTTACTTTCATTACTTCCTTTAGCCCGTCAACTGCATTGGCTCCATTATCCCACAAATGAGTACGGGGATGTAGGGCCCCGGCTGGTCTGGCATCCTGGTCAGTCAGAAATTCAAGCCCTTTTTTCTGGGCATCATTCAGGATCCTGTCCAATGCCCCGGTTTCATTACTATTTTTTGCAAACTCCCGGTACCCCCAGTTGATCGCTACTTTGTCCCATTCCCCGATCTTATTATCATAAGCATTGCTTAGATCAATTTCCCCGGCACTGTTCAATTGAATAAGCGGATGAGGATAGTCCATCACGCTTGCGCGGTTATCGGAACTGGCAATATAATTATGCATGAGTCCCAGGGTATGACCCACTTCATGTGCTGCCAGTTGTTTTAATCTTTCCAATGCCATGGTTAGCATTTTATTGTCAACCGGAATTCCATTTTCATATGGAGCCAATAACCCGGTCGCAATTAAATAATCCTGCCGCACACGTAGTGATCCCAATGTGACGTTGCCTTTTATTATTTCCCCCGTTCGCGGATCGGTAACGGAAGCGCCATAACTCCATCCGCGGGTGGATCGATGCACCCAGTTGATCATATTGTAGCGAATGTCCATAGGGTCCGCGTCTTCAGGTAAGAGCTTTACCTGGAAAGCATTTTTATACCCCGCCGCCTCAAAAGCCTGGTTCCACCAGCTGGCCCCTTCCAGCAATGCACTTCTGATAGGTTCCGGTGTCCCGTTATCGAGATAATAAATAATAGGCTTTACCGGTTCACTTATCGCAGCCGTTGGGTTTTTTTTCTTTAAGCGATGCCGGGTGATAAAATATTTCTGGATGGATTCTGATACCGGCGTGCTGAAATCATAAAAAGAAATAGCAGCATAACTGCTGCGTGGGTCAAATAGCCTGGGCTGGAAATCATTATCGGGTAATTGAACAAAGGACTGGTGTAACCTGAGTGTAATAGCTTCAGCGGAGGGTGTCACTGATTGCACATTGTTACCCGTATTCCCATCGTTGTTGACAAACGTAACGGTTGTTTCGAATTCTGTATTGAATGGAAAATTCCTGGTATAGGGCAGGTACATCGCGGACCTGCTTTTATCTAATGAATAATTACCCTGTTGATTACTGCGCAGGCGATTCGATACCTGCATGGCATCACGCAATAAAAAATCGGTGGCATCCACCAGGTAATGATCCCCGGTCTCTGCTTCCACGGTGAATCCCCATAAAATGGATTGGGCAAAAGATTCCTCCACCGCTCTCTTTTCTGCTGCGTCATTAGTAACAGCACGATAATTATAGTTGGGCTGGATCAACAGGATCTTCCTTCCTGTTTTTGAAAATTTAACGATCTTTTCATTTCCTATAAGACCCCTGTCCAAACCAATATCATTAGATCCCAGTCCCGCCGGCAGGGAACTGAGGTACAAAATTTCAGAATCCAGCCTGGTAATTTCCAGCCAAATCTTACCGGCATTCTCATCCCAGTAAAAATTCAGGAAGCCCTCGTATTTCTTAAGGTCTTTTGTTTTTTCTTCAATAGAAGGCAGTTTTTGCGCAGCGAGGCAAACGGGGAATAGTAACAGAAGAAGAGACAGGCTTTTCATAGCATACAGTTTTATTTGGTCAGGTTAAGCAATGTATAAAAGTATCAGAGGTAAATTTTTACAACCGGAAATTAAAAAATATTTTAACGCTGGAGCAAATATTTAACGACATTGCCAGCAATTCTTTTTCAATCTTTTTAAGGTACAAATATTTGTGCTACTATGAAAGTAATTGATTGTTTTATGTTTTTTAATGAGCTGGATTTACTCGAGTTCAGGCTTACGCTACTTAATGAACATGTAACACATTTTGTCATTGCTGAGTCAAACATTACACACTCCGGCCAATCAAAGCCTTATCATTTTGAAGAAAACAAAAAGCGCTTTGATCACTGGTTGCATAAAATTACATACCTGAAAGTAAAACAAACAACCAATGGGCTTGATTTTAGCACAAAAGGAACCAGTTACAATCCGAAAAGTGCCGCCTTTAATATAGAGAATGAGCATCGCAATACTTTATCAGTAGCTTCTTCTATTGCAAACGATGAAGATTTGATCCTGATAAGTGACCTGGACGAGATCCCAAACCCATTTTCACTGAAAAATAAATCGCTTGAAACCGGGCCTGTAGCGTTTTCAATGCTCTTTCATTATTATTTTTTTAACTGCCAGAATGTGGGGGCCGAAAGATGGTGGAATGGCAGTATCCTTTGTACAGGTAAACAATTTAAACATACGACGCCTCAACTACTAAGGGATAACAGGAATATATTCAAAAGGGTCCGGAACGCCGGCTGGCATTTTTCTTACCTGGGCGGAGTAGAAAAAATAAAACAAAAAATTCAATCTTTTGCACATACTGAATTGAACAGGGAAGAATATTTAAGCGATACACGTATTCGAAAGGCCCTGGAAGAGGGAAACGATATATTTAACCGCCCTGATGCTATTTATAAATTTGTTTCTGTTTATTATTACCCTGATTTCCTGCGAACTGTTATGGAGCAATATCCTGCCTTTATTTATGTAAAAAAGAAAGATGGTTTTTATACCCGACTGTTCTATTCATTAAAAAGAATATTTTCATAATCATATGAAAACCCCGGTAGTCAATACAGTTAAAGAACGTCCGCTGGTATCTATTGCCCTCCCTACCTGTAATGGTGAAAAATTTTTAAACCAACAAATTGACTCCTTACTGGCCCAAACTTATACAAACATTGAAATCATAGCTGTAGATGATGCATCGATAGACCAAACCAAGGCTTTACTGGAAGAATACGCACTAAAAGATAACAGGTTTCGGTTTTTTATTAATGAAAATAATATGGGTTACAATAAAAATTTCGAAAAAGCTATTCGTCTTTGTTCTGCCCAATTTATTGCCATAAGCGACCAGGATGATATCTGGGAGCCGGTAAAGATCGAATCCATGATGAAGGGTTGGTCAACAGGTTCATTATTCATTTATTCACTCTCCGGGACGTTTAACGACAATGATTTTACAACAAAGCAACCCGCTCAAAAGGTGCATTATGCGAATATTGATAATACGCATTCCCTGGTATTCAACAGTCCCGTACATGGGCATGCCTCTATGTTAAAAAAAGAATTGGTCCCCTATTGCCTGCCTTTCCCAACTGATATATTTTACGACTGGTGGATAAGTATGCATGCAGCAAGTATCGGTGTGATAGGCGTTGTACCCCGAACACTGACCTGGCACCGTGTACACGAAAAAAATAGTTCAAGGACACTGACCTCTATTATTGACAAAGAAGAGCGTGACAGCCAGCTCAGGCAACAGATCATATATTTCCTTGAAACCTTTTGCAAAAAGGATATAGGAAAAGAAAAAGAAAAGAAATCCCTGCTGGAGTATGCTGCGCTATTAAAAGACATGGATGGTAAAAAATTCTCCCCGGGTATGTTCAGGTATGTCATAAAAAACCGCAGGCTTATATTCCATTATAAGAAAAAGCCTTTTGTTTTTTTCTCACATATAAAACATGCTTTCCGGATGGCGCGTAAAGGGTTATTGTAAAAAAAAGGAAATCTATCCAGGCTGTTTATTATTCTTCCACCACCGGTACGCTATAAAACCTACAATACCAAAAGGAGCAAAAGCAAGGTAAAGAATGCCTGAATTCATGCCTTTGGCGGGCTTTTCACCAAGCTGCTGGGTTGTTTTGGTGCAGATAGAACACTGGGCAGATGAATAATGAAAAGATAACAGCGATAAAGTAAGAGATAATATCAATGCCCACATTTTCATATCCGGTAAATTTTTACAAAGTTACAGCCTGAAAACAACGTGAAAACAAAAAAATCTGTCCCCGGATTACCTCACAGTGTATGGGCTTCATCTCTTCATTTTAGTTTTACAAGTATTTCTGAAATTTCCTGAAAACGTTTGCCCCACAATGCCCAGTTGAGCTTGCTGTCATAATATTGGCGACTGGATGCTTTTAGATCATTCAATAGTAATTGATCAGCAATAAGTTTTAAAATTATTTCAGCATAAGCACCTGGACCTGCAGTAAAAGAAAGAGCATATCCATTTATTCCCTCTTTTATATAACTGGTTACCCCACCGGTATCAGATGTTACAGAAGGAATGCCATAAGCCGAAGCCTCGCTAAAAGCGATTCCGGCACATTCGGCTCTTGTGGGCAACAGGAGAAAATCTGTTTGTTGGAAAATCTTTTGAAACTGAAGACAGTCTTCTGCTTTGTTCTTGTCCAGGAAAGGAATGATTGTTATATTTTCCTCTTCTGACAAATCATGTGGCGGTACACAACCAATTATATGAAGGTGGGGATCAATCCCTTTTTGTTTTAGCAGACTGAATATTTCCAGTACTATATTTCCACCCTTTCTTTCCCATTCTGTGCCAAGAAATAATAACCGGCATCGCCCGGGCGCATAAGTCATTAGCTCTTCATGCCTGGGAATAAAATCCATGTTGGCTCCACAAAGAACTACCGAGATTTTATTTTCATCAATTCCATAATCATTAACAGCTGAGTTTTTACTCCATTCAGATGCCAGCATGCAATGCGTGGCGTTTTTAAACGCCATTTTATCCAATTCAATCCCTTGCCTGATATTATAGCCGGCAAGGTTACTGAAATAAGGATAATATCCCTGTATCTGCTGAAAAGTCGCATCTATCATAAAGATGATAGGAATAGTCGTTTTAAGATACGCGATTAATTGCGGTGAAGCAGAAACGAATAATAAATCTACATGGGTTTTTTCCAGGTCTTTCTGTAATTGTCTGCTAAAATACCTGGCGTATTTTTTTAAAAATTCTACTGATGTGTTTTTTTTTAAAAGCCTTCTGTTTAGGCTTTTTTGCATCGTGAGCCATTCCCTAAGGTGCCAGGGCCATTTATAATGAAAGATGACAACTTCGTTTTTTTTACGGATTTCCTGAAAAGAATAATAGCAGGTTCCTGACCATGATTTTTTATCCAAAGGGCTCCATCTTGCAGCAAATCCAACTTTCATATTTAATCAACTTTATAAAAACTTCCTTGCAATAAGGTTGTACGTCGTATTTTGATCCATTATTTCTTTAACAGTCAGCCGTGACAAATATTTATCCCATGAAAACGATTCCCATAAATGGTGAAGATAGGCTCCGGGAAATTCAGTTTCTACCTCAAACATTGATTTTAACCCTTCTGTATCGTATAAAGGATAATGAAATGCATACGGACTAAGTATTGCTATGCTTTCCGGATGTAAAATCGCCAGTTGCTCCGGCACAAGAACAGAATGTTCATTCCAGTAATTATCTCTTCCTTTGGAGCGAAATGTTCTGTACTCCTTTAGCCACCCGGCTACAAATTCACTGCCCTTTTCAGCTAACAGTACAGCATTACACAAACCAGCTGAAGTAACAGCACTTTCTTTTATTAATCCCAGACTTTTGCGAATTGAATATTTTATTTTTTGCCGGTAATTTTTTGGAATATAGGCCGTTTTTAATTCCTGCCCGATAACAAATGAATGAGACAATAGGGCCGTCAGGGGTTTAACGCTTATCGTATCCATGTCAAGGTAGATTCCGCCAGTTTTTTCCAGCGCCTGCAACCTCACTACATCTGCTTTATGTGCCATATGGTATAAAGGTCTCCCCATAAAAGAATCAGGAGCTACAATTTTATTCAGGCTCATTAACTGTTTTGCTCTTTGCCACCACTCCCCTTCTGGTTCATATTGATAATGAAGATATACTGCATCGGGTTTATTAAGTACGACAGCAGATTTTACAGAAAGATAATGTACCAGTGAAAAAGGTTTGCCGCCAAAATCCCGAGCCATCCCGAAAACAAAATGAAAAATATTGGGAATCATTTCAGCTGTGGTTTTGTTTCGTCCTTTACATAGGATTTTTCTGTCTTGTCGTTGAAAATTTCCTGTGTAAAAAAAACCGATCTGCTTGTAAATGCATTCAATTCTCCTTTCAGAATTAAAGCTGTTAATACATTATCAGCCCGGTATTTTACTGGCGTCTGCATCTTTAATAATTTCTTAGCTGCTTCCAGTTTCAAAGCATAGGCATGGGTGCAATCATGAAAGCCTGCTTTAAGTAATGTCTTGCTGAATTCCTGTGGCAGAAGCCTGTTTACCATTTTATAAGACAAATGACTCAAACCTAACCGGGCAAGTATTTTATACCAGCCTTGTTTCAGCTTTCTTTTAAATGTTCTTTTCTCATTTTTAAGATAGCCCAGGTAGAACAATTCCCAGTTTTCCGGTAACTCTTTAAAAGCGTCCGCTAACAAAGTAAGATTGGTATACTCCGGAACCACATCATCTTCAAGAATCAGTACCCTGTTCCAGTTATTATCTATGATGGCCTGGTAAATACTTCTATGGGAGAGGGCACAGGCAATTTCACCAATTGTCATTTCTTTAAACACCTGCCATACTGCCAGGGAAGTTTTTTTGTCGTATAGATAATTACAACTGATAAAATTGGCGTTAAGATCATTTTTATCAACCCCATAAAAAAAATCAAAACAAATCCCCTTCAACCTGCAGGTTACTTTTTTGTGTCTCTCAATAGACCGGGGCAGTGTCAGCACAAGTACTTTGTCAAAATGTTGCTGAAAAAGGTGGTTTATATGGGGTGTTAAAGCTGGCATGCTAACAAATGTAAAAACAAACAGCAATAAGACGAGAGGTAATTTACTGCGGGTTTACACCATTTCCCCTTCCCACTTCTTTTGTATTCCTCAGTTCATATTCATTTATTCCCTCCTTTCTGGAAGGATATTTTAAAATAAGACATTGCCAAACAATGAAGATGTAATATTTTCAGAAATCCGTAGGATTGGGTATCGTCGTAGTAGTTAAATTTTGTATCTTAAATCAGAAATTACATTTTATGCTTAAATACCTGGTCACCTTCACCCTTGCAACAGTTTCCTTTTTTAGCAGCTTTGCACAAACCACGGCAAAGGATTGGTATGATAAGGGTATATCACTGAAAACCAGTAAAAAATATAAAGAGGCCATTATCGCTTTTAAAAAAGCAGCTATCCTAAAAACCAACTATGCAGAAGCTTTACACCAACTGGGATGGTGTTACAACGAAGAAGGCTCTTACAATGACGCTATTGATGCCCTGAAGAAAGAAGGAAAAGCCGGTATGACCGCCAGGGCACCCAACAATTTTGAAATGGGTTATGCTTACAAAGGACTGAGGAAATATGAGGAGGCACTCCCCTATTTCAATAAAGCGATTGAATTGGATGCCAATTATTCCCTGGCATATAAAGAAAGAGGCAGCACTTATAATAAATTAAAAATGTATGATAAAGTGCTGGATGATTTTAATAAATATGAATCGTTGGTTACTTCAGATATAACAGATGCCGGCTATTATTATACCAGGGGCTGGACAGAAAATGACCTGGGCAAATATGAGGAGGCTGTAAAATCATTAAAAAAATGTGTAGCGCTTGATCAAAGCTATACAAATGGATTTTCTGAATTAGGGTTTTCCTATTACAAACTTAATTTGAATGATAATGCCCTGGACAATTACCGGATCGCTATGGTCCTGGATGACACCGATTTTCATCCCCTGCTTGGCACCGCAGATGTTTATTTTTACAACCTTAAAAACTATGATTCAGCCATCCTGTATTATGAAAAAGGGACACAGATCCAGAAAACCAATAAAGTCGCTTATTACCGGCTGGGCTGGTGTTATAATGATAAAGAAAAATATGCCAATGCAGTTGATGCATTAAAAGCTGCCGTTTTGCTGGACCCGGAATATGATGAGGCCAGGACCGAACTGGGTTATGCGTATTATAAACTGGAAAGATATGATGAAGCGCTTGCTCAATTCAGACCGGTGATGAAACATGATCCTAAAAGTGAATTGAGCCGATACTATGCCGGTTTTTGTTTCTACCTGAAGGGTGACCAGGATAGCCTTAAAAAAATGATCGATGAACTCAAGGCATTGAATTCAACTAAATATGTGGAGACGCTGACGAAGTATGTGAAATAGATAAATTAAGGACTGTTTATTTGCCGCGGTGCGAATACATGGAATTGGGGATTAGGAATTAGGTCCTCAGTTGAACTTTCCTGTTTTAAGCCAAATCCCAAATTCCTAATCCCCAATTCCTTCCCGCCCCAACCATTTTTTATTAGCATTTGGGCTTTCTCTTCTCAATCCAAATTTGTTCCACCTTATTTTCCTTCCAACTATCTGTCTTTCAACATAATGAGAGTAAAAAGTTCTTATTCAATAAAAAAATAGCGATCTATCAGCTAGGGGTCAAGTAGGGGTCTGGTAGGGGTCAAATAGGGGTTTTTCCCCTTGTTAACCTCTTTTTATTCCTTAGTTAGTCCCTAGTTGATTATGCCAAGTTTGGTCTCATTTATCTCCATTTTTCAGTTTTATGTCAATTCCTGCTTTTTTAAAAATAGAAGGTTTCTGACCTGGGAAGTGATTTAATGGTTGTGGGAATAATAATGGTATCGAGCTTGCCCATCTATCCAAACACTACCTAAGCTGAACCCAAAAAGAGGCTATTTCAGGGAGAATTTGGTAGCGTCTGGTTTTGAACCATATAGGAGGCAGATAGGTAGATAGAAATGCCCACATAGCTTCTATGTGGCACCTATGTTTTCTATGTCCTATGTAGTTCCAAAATCTAAAACCAGACACTACCTAGAATTTGGGTAGAGGGGTAGTAGAGGAGACAAAGCGTTTTCTGCAAGGAAAGCTTTTAATAGCCTGGTTAGCATATTATGAATGGAAGCCGGGTCGGGTCAGTAATTTCATTTCAGCAGAATAGTCCTTTAGCCAAAACCTTAGAAACCTTAAATACGAAAACTCTTGTGAAAACTAATTTTACGTTAAGCTAATATTATTCAGGTTCCTTGATTGGATTAGTAAAATAAATTGATTTCATTTTTTTTGTGCCAAAATTTCTTCCGGTTCTCCCGGTATAATAGTTTTTTAATCTATTATGCCTTTTAGCATTTAATGTAAAATTTTTATGAGATGAATCAATATGCATTTTTTTATCAGGCTTGTTGGATTTATCTTGGGGTAAATGCAGAAACTGTAATGAAAATAAATACTAGTAATAGATAAATCTGTTTCATATATATTTTTTTTTAGTTGGCAAGTCCAATAGTAGAAAGAGTACCGTTATGCACAGGAAAGAGGGTAATGAACGCCTATATAATAACATTACCAAGTTAACGTTGGTATGTTTCTGTTAAAATAACTTCGGGTACTTATACTCTTCTTTTATAAGATTAGTAACTAAGGGGGTTAATATATAAAAAGCGAAGCAATAACTGCTTCGCTTTTCAATTTATTTAATTAAAAGGTTGGATTGTTTATCCTGATGCGGCTCACAGCTCACAGCTCACCCTTCGACAAGCTCAGGGTTTATGCCGTCGCCGTCTCCATCTTCTTATTCACCTTCTTCCGCTCGTCTTCATTCAACAGCACTTTCCGCATACGGATGGCTTTAGGGGTGACTTCGATACATTCGTCCTGCTGGATATATTCCATACATTCTTCCAGGTTCATTTGTGTTTTGGGTGCAATGCGGGATGCATCATCACTTCCGCTGGCGCGGTGATTGGTCAGCTTCTTGGGTTCGGTAGCATTGACCACGAGGTCACCTGGTTTGATATTCTCTGCTATGATCTGCCCGGCATATACTTCTTCTCCCGGGTCCACAAAGAATGTACCCCGGTCCTGTAATTTATCAATGGAATATCCGGTTGTTCTTTCCTGGTTCTTCGAAAGCAAAACGCCGTTATTCCTCCCCGGAATATTCCCCTTCCAGGGTTTGTATTCAGTGAACCGATGGGCCATGACAGCTTCCCCGGCGGTATTCGTCAGCATATTACTCCTTAAGCCGATCAGTCCCCTTGAGGGAATTTCGAATTCAAGGTGCTGCATATCCCCTTTTGTTTCCATGACCAGCATTTCCCCTTTACGCTGTGTGACCAAATCAATGACTCTACCACTATGCTCCTGTGGCACATCCACAACGAGGTTTTCATATGGCTCGCATTTCTTGCCATGTATCTCTTTTACAATAACGGTCGGCTGACCCACAGTTAATTCATATCCTTCGCGACGCATGGTCTCGATCAGGATACCCAAATGCAGGATACCGCGACCATATACTAAAAAACTATCGGCGCCATCTGTATCCTCCACCTTTAACGCAAGGTTCTTTTCTGTTTCTTTCATCAGCCTGTCACGCAAGTGACGGCTGGTGACAAATTTTCCATCGCGGCCAAAGAAAGGCGAGTTGTTAATACTGAACAGCATACTCATCGTGGGTTCGTCTACGCTGATCACCGGCAACGCTTCAGGATTCTCAATGTCAGCGATCGTGTCCCCGATATTAAAATCATCGATACCCACTACAGCGCATAGATCACCGGCAATGACCTCGGCCACTTTTTTCTTCCCCATTCCTTCAAACACATATAGTTCTTTTACCTTGGTCTTTTTAATAGATCCATCTGCCTGCATCAGTGCAATGGCCTGGTTCTCTTTAATGGAACCACGATTCACCTTTCCAATGGCGATCCTTCCGAGAAAGGATGAATAATCCAATGAAGTGATCTGCATCTGGGTGTACCCTTTATTTACTTTGGGTGCCGGTACGTATTTGATAATACCATCCAGTAGCGGCGTGATATTATCAATGGGTGTATTTGTTTCGTTGAACCAGCCATGTTTGCCTGATCCGTAAAATGTAGGAAAATTCAATTGTTCTTCCGTAGCATCAAGATTAAAGAACAACTCAAATACCGCATCATGCACTTCGTCGGGCCGGCAATTGGGTTTATCAACTTTATTAATGACCACGATCGGTTTCAGGTTCAGGTGCAAGGCTTTTTGCAAAACAAACCGGGTCTGGGGCATGGGTCCTTCAAAAGCATCAACTAACAACAATACGCCGTCCGCCATCTTTAACACCCTTTCCACTTCACCACCAAAATCGGCGTGACCCGGAGTATCAATTACATTGATCTTAACCCCGTTGTACACGACGGCCGCGTTCTTACTGAAAATGGTAATACCCCGTTCCCTTTCGAGATCATTGCTATCCATGATCAGTTCCCCGGTTTGCTGGTTATCGCGGAAAGTTTTTGTAGCATGTAAGATCTTATCTACCAGGGTTGTTTTACCATGGTCAACGTGAGCGATTATTGCGATGTTTCTAATTTCCATATCCCAAATCCGCCAAGGCGAAACTATTAAAGTCTTTAATCACAAAATGATTTCCCCCTGCACTCTCATAATTGACAAAGAAGATGCTAATTAATTGAATTGTTCTTGCTCCCCTTCAGGGGCTGGGGGCAAACGAGCGGCGAAGGTACGTTAAAACGGCCACGGGAGCAAACAGAACAGGTAATTAAAGGCTGTTTAACAGGGTTTAAACGGGAGATTTATGTAGTTTTATAAAAACCACAACATGAAAATCCTGAAATGGGTTGGGATCGTACTCCTGATGCTGATTGTGGTGTATTTTTTAGGTCCGCAACCTTCGGAACCAATATATAGCAAAGACCTGCCGGTTATTCCTTCCCAGGCCGCGGCGCTGGAACAATATATCCGGGATCACGAAGCCCGGCATAAACTAAAACCGGACAACGAAGCCAGGATTATATGGCTACATGATTCATTGAAAGAAAAAACCGAATACGCAGTCGTATATCTTCATGGTTTTTCCGCCAGCCAGGAAGAAGGCGATCCCATACATTATGAATTTGCTCAAAAGTTTGGATGTAACCTGTTTTTAAGCCGGCTGGAAGATCATGGCGTAGATACCACAGAACCTCTGTTGAACCTGACCGCCGATCGTTTATGGAATTCAGCTAAAGAAGCTTACGAAATCGGCAAAAAATTAGGGAAGAAAATCATACTGATGTCCACTTCCACCGGGGGTACTCTTGCCTTAAAGTTAGCCTCCGAATATCCGGATATTGCAGGGCTGATTCTTCTTTCTCCCAATATTGCTATTAACGATCCAAATGCCTGGGTGTTAAATAACCATTGGGGATTGCAGATCGCTGAAATGATAAAAGGAAAATATAACCATTCCAAAGACACTACGGCTTTGTATGCTCAATACTGGAACGACAAATACCGGATCGAATCCACTATACAACTGGAAGAGCTGATCGAAACAACCATGAAAGAATCTGTTTTTAGAAAAGTAACACAGCCGGCACTACTCCTGTATTATTATAAAGATGAGAAACACCAGGACCTGGTGGTAAAAGTTTCAGCCATGAAAAGAATGTTTCGCCAGCTGGGCACACCCGATAGTTTAAAAAGACAAGCCGCTATCCCTAATGCAGGGGATCATGTGATCGGTTCTTATGTTAAATCAAAAGATGTGCAAACGGTGGAAAACGAATGTGAGAAGTTTGGGGTGGAAATTCTTCATTTAAAAGAAAGTGGCTTTAGATAAAAACTAAAAGTGAATAGATAATAGTCCTCAACTGAAAAGAACTTACAGCTTTGAGAATATATCAAAGCTGTGAGGTCTTTTCGAAGTTGAGGACTATTATCTATTCCCTTTTAGTTATTATCTCCTGAGCGCCGGTATGTCCTCATTTCATTAATGTGATTGATGGAGTTTTTGGAGCACCGACCTTTCGGAATGATGGTTCGATAAATGTTTTAGCATCCATTTGTATGTTTTCTCAACTACCAGGTCCAGTATTGTTTTATTCTTTTTTGCATGTGGCTCTAAATATTCAACATTATTCATCGTCATTTTAATGAGTAAGGGTCTTTTGTTTCTGATCCCTCCTTTTTCAAAAGTGGAAGAAGGAGAAGAAACGTAGTAATTATTTTTCATAATCGTTGCTTTGCCACTTACCTCCACATAGAAATCATATCCTTTCCTAAAGAACCGGAGTCGGGTGGGGAAAGATTGTTCACACTCATTCAGCGATTGAGCGGGGAGATGGGATAAAAACCACAAATTTCCCTCTTCATCGATCTTAACCGCCGTCACAATATCATTAGGTAGTTTAATCAGGCTGTTGCTCATGCTGTACATGACTGCACTACGAAGCTGGTCTATTTTTTCCCGGATGAACTGAAGGTTAGGATCAGAATGCATAAATTATTTTTTCAGTAAAAATCAAATGCAGTACCAAGCTTTTTGCTCTCTATATACCTATATTAAGCGGGAAAGGCGTGTAAGAATTTCCTCATTTGAAAAGATTTTCCCGGATTGACGGGCCTGTATTAATGACGGCTGGTTTCATATCTTGAATGATCAATATTGGTATGATTTTTTGCTCATTATAAACAGAAAAGGTGGTCTAAACCTATTTTCGCTGACCCCCTTATTAAAAATAGAGTAGACGGGGATTATTTTTCTCAAAAAAGGTAAGTAAACACAGGAAGTAAATACGTAAAAATGGAATCATGAAAAAGATTACCCCAACGGCTGAAATGCAAACAATGACAGCCTGCCTGAACAAGCTGGTCATGGATGGCTACACTGAAGACTTTAAAGTAACTGAAAAAGGTCTTTTATCTATTCAAAAAGAAAAACACTACAAAGCTGACCAGGTAGAGATCACTGACTTTTACCGGTTTGAAGGAGCCAGCGATCCCTCCGACAATTCTATTGTATATGCGATTGAAACCAATGACGGCACAAAGGGAACACTGACAGATGCTTACGGCCCTTATGCAGACCCAGTCATCGGAAAATTCATCAAACAGGTAGAAGAAATCACTAAAAAACCCACAACTAAATGATTGTTCAGCAATCTGATAATTACATCAGGGTTTGCATGAAAGCCTGGTTACTTTGCGAAGCCTGTATTTATACAGAAAAAGACAAATCGTCTCCAAAAGAAAAGCTGCTCATGGCTTGTCATGCCTGCGCTGAATCCTGTTTTTCTATTGTATCTATACTTGTCAGCAATTCCCGGGCCTTGCAGCAACCTGTATTTGATTGTTTTCTTAGATGCCGGGAATGTTATTATGAATGTGCCAAACACATAGATGATGATATTGAATATTGCGGCAATGTTTGTGACAGATGTGCTGAGGCCCTGAAAGAATTAATGTTTTTTTATCTCAATTAATGAACAGGATATTGATACAAGTCCGGAACCCGGAAAGTCTGGAAGACCAATCGATGACCGGTGATATTCTTTCGAACTGTTAGTCTGTTTTCCGGATTAGCCGGTCATTTTTCCCATTGCTTTTAAAGCCGCCTTCATATTTATTGCCGAGCCTAATACTCCCCTGAAAAGGTCTCCTTTTTTTTGTACCCTCTTATAAATATTTTTCATGGTGAACAAAGAGGGATGCAACCCGGGTTTGACTTCTTTCCAATCCAGGGGGGCTGAAACCGTTGCGCCGGGTTTAGGCCGCACACTATAGGCGGCGGCCAGGGTCTGGCCCCTGCTGTTCTGCAGGTAATCAACATAAATTTGCCTCTTGCTGCGTTTTGCCAATGACCGTTCTAATGTAGTTGTTAGAGGTAATAATTCCTGTACCCGTCCTGCAAGCAGGTAAGCAAATTGCCTCACTTGTTCATAAGGATATTTTTTATGACAGGGAATATATATATGCAGACCACTGGCGCCCGATGTTTTGCAGAATCCTGTTATATTTAATGTAGCCATAATCTCTTTCAATACCCGTGCAACTTCAATCACCTGGTCAAAACTATTTTTTTCTGATGGATCAATATCTATGACCAGGTAATCCGGGTTATCGGGCCTGGTGAAGGTCGAATTCCAGGGGTTCATTTCTATACAGCCGAGATTGGCTATAAATAAAAGGCTTTTGGTGTCATTACAAATAAGATAGTGAATGATCTTTCCGGTCGAGTAGGAATGAATATTAGCTGTTTTCATCCAGGCCGGGGCAATATCACCGGCATCTTTCTGGTAAAACCCGTCATCCAGTATGCCATTCGGGTTTCTTTTCAGTGATAAGGGCCGGTCCTTCAGGTAAGGTAATATAAAAGGTGCCATTGTTTCGTAATAATTGATCAGATCTCCTTTGCTGATCTTTTCCTTAGGCCAGTACCATTTTTCCAGGTGAGATAATTCAAGTTGATTGTTTTTCATTTGTTGAGTTTTGAAATGATGTGACTGACCGGTAACGGCATTTCTGTTTTCTTTTTTATGGTATGGCTTGATTTCTCAGGTCGTAATCCTTTGAACACCGGGTGACGTAATATCCCATCCCTCGTGATCTCGGTATATGCCACTTCGCATACAAGACGGGGGATAAGCCATGTTACCGGGTTATTAGCTTTCACTAATGTATCAAAGGGCGAATGGCTCGTAATAAGAGGTTTCATTTGATTCATAAGGCCAACCAGTGTTTCATCAGTAAAACCAGTGCCCGCATGACCGATATATTGAAGCCTCCCCTTCTCATATTCGCCTAATAAAAGAGACCCGAACTTAATGCGACTCCCTTTGGGTGCCGTAAACCCGCAAATCACAGCTTCCTGCGATTTATGATATTTTATTTTTAGCCATTCCCGGCTGCGGATGCCCGGGTGATATAGACTATCCTTTTTCTTGGCGACCATTCCTTCCAGATCACTTGCCCTGATCTTTTTAAAAAATTCCTTCCCGAATTGCAGGGAATGATCACAATACCTGACTATGCCGGTCTTTTTCAAAAGGGTTTTTAGTAATTTTTTTCTTTCCATCAGCGGTATCTTCTCCAGGTTGTGTCCTTCAAAGGATAATATATCAAATACATAATAGATCAATGGATTTTGTACGTTCTCCGCGTAGTTTTGCAGTTTTTGAAAATCAGGCTTATGCTTTTTATTCAATAACACGATCTCACCGTCAAGAATAACGTGGTGGCTGATCTTTTCAAGCGCGGTAACAATAGTTGGATATTTTTCTTTCAGGGATAGCCCATTACGGGAATATAGCAACAATTTTCTTTTTCCGGTTTCCGCTATGGCGCGATATCCATCCAGTTTCATTTCAAATAACCAATTACGGTCGTCAAAAGGTGTATCAACAGCGGTGGCCAGCATGGGTTTGATATAATCTTTTATCTTTTTACTTACTGCCGTCATTGGATACCTTTTTGAGGTCATGCATCACCCCATGGTTTTCAGGTTTGCGTTTTATTCCGATTTGGGCTTACCATGTTCTTTTTTTGCTGATTGGGTTGTATTTCGAAATTGCTCACTGTCATATTTTTTCTTCACAGCATATTCATCTTTATGTTTTATCAGGAGCCAGTTCTTTTCATCCGGTTTCATCTTGACCAGTACAAATTCACCTTCGAGTTTATCCCCTTTGAGAAATATTTTTAATTCCCCTTTTTTTAATAAGGCCAGCGCCTGTCGTTCTGAGATCCTTTGCTGTTCCTTATCAATGGGAAAGTAAAAACCTTTATCCCAGATCTCCACAGTGCCTGCTCCGTAATTTCCTTCGGGTATAGTGCCTTTAAAGCCTATATAACTTACCGGGTGATCCTCCACCATTACCGCCAGCCTCTTGTCCGCAGGGTTCATGGAAGGTCCTTTGGGAACAGCCCAGCTTTTCAATACACCACCCAGATCCAGGCGAAAATCATAATGTAAGTGAGAAGCTTCATGACGCTGTACCACGAAACGAAAGAGATTGCGGTTAACCACCTTTCCTTCCGGCTCTGTGGTCTCATCGAATTTTCTTTTTTTATTATATACCCGTATTGACATCAGGATACTTTTCGTTTAGTGGATCCAATACTTGCTTTTAATTGTGCCATCAGGTCACGGGTGCGTGAATGCACAATATGCAAGGTGGGCCGGGTCATTTCTTTTCCCTTTGCCTTAGCCTTTATAAGCTTCATCAGTTTTGCAGAATAGGTGTCCTTGTACCTGTGAATATCAAATTTATGTGTTAAGTGTCCAATCAGTTTCACCGCCATTTGCATTTCTCCGGGTTTGGCCTTTTCAGTAACTATTCTTATCTCTCCCGTGTCCCTGATTTCTTCCGCAAAACGAATCTTATTTAACAAAAGCACATTATTTACCGGTTTTATTATCACAAGGCTTTCCCTGTTTCTTAATACAAAACTTCCCAGGCCTGCCTTACCCGTTTTTTTCAATGCATCCCTTAAAAGCGAATAAGCTTTGGTTCCCGACTTTTCAGGTTGCAGGTAATAGGGTGTTTCATAATAGATACTGTCTACCTCCTGCTCATTGACAAACTCCGCTATTTCGATCATCTGTGTTTTCTCAGGACTTGCCTTCTCAAAATCTTCTTCTGTCAACACGACATACCGGTTATTGATCTTAAATCCCCTGACAATATTTTGCCAGGCCACCTCTTTTCCTGTCCGGGAATTTACTCTTTTGAATTGGATATTAGCATGATCTTTATTATCCAGCATATCCAGGTCCAGTTCACTTCCTTGTGTGGCGCTGAATAATTTGACCGGGATATTGACCAGTCCAAATCCAATGGCGCCTGTCCAGATTGCTCTCATAATTTTTTTTTCAAATGTAATTTGTATGCTATAAATAAAAAAACCATCCCGCCATTAGGCGGGATGGCAGGATTCACCCCTCTTCTTGCTGAAAAGATATTATATACCCGATTTATTGGGCGACCGTCCGAATATCCATGACAGAACAAACAGCACCAGGAATATGAAGAACAATATCCTGGCTATACTGGCAGCTCCTGCTGCAACACCTCCAAATCCAAGTACCGCGGCAATAATGGCAATAATAAGAAATACAACTGTCCAGCGTAGCATAAATTAAATTTTAAATGGTTATCATTAAAAACTCCATACAATTCTCCTGAATGGTATGGAAAAATCTATGCCGCAAATAATTGGGCTTAAAAAAATCATTTTATTATGCTGATGGGGAATTTTTTCTTCATTTTTTACACAAATTGTGGTAATGGGCTTTATTTAAGATGGATAGAAAATTGTCAGGAATGATCCTTAATACTTTCCGTAACCTCCGAGGACAACAACAATATCGATTTTTCGATTGCTTTTAGTCGGGTAGCCTTCTCCTGCTGCAGGACGGGTTTGGTAATGGCTGGTTTTACCTGGCGGGATTGATAAATGATCAATGAATAGATTGCCAATAATAATAGAATTGCCTTCATCAGTGATTTATAATTCAATAAAAAACAGAAAACATTGTGCCAGTATGGGCTAAAACAGGTGGACAGCGCCAGTACGAGTATCCATGAGATGGCTAATCCTACTGATGCGTGCCTGAAGATGGCTTGTCTTTCTGGTTTCGTAGACTATAATTCACCCTCATAGTATTCAACCTGTAAGAGTATCCCCGGCATACCAGCCATGATGTATTAACCTGAAAGATCGGTGCGATAATAAACAATGGAAATAATTATTATTTAATTCTGTCTTATTGGAGGATTTGCAAAGGGATCTTTAATGATACCGTTGTTCCATTACCGGGACTGCTGGAAATTTCAAATTGTCCGCCCATCATCACCGTTCTTTCTTTCATACCCAGTAAGCCGAAGGTTTTTTTAGCTGCGATTTCTTTATGGTCAAACCCTACTCCGTCATCCTGTATTGTCATGATGATCTCCTTGTTTTTATGCTGCAGGCTTACGGTTACATTTTTTGCTTCTGAATACCTGGCTACATTGGTCAATGATTCCTGAACAATTCTGAACATCCCCGTTTTTACATCATCGGGCAGGGGAAGTGCTTTTCCTGTTTTCTTTACAGCGGATTTGATACCTGATCGTTTTTCAAATTCACCCAGGTTCCATTCTATAGCTGCATCGAGACCCATATCATCCAGCAGGCTGGGTCGCAGATCAGCAGCAATTTTTCTGACCAATTTTATAGTATCGTCAAGAACATTTTTCATGTCCCTGATCTTATCTTTGACCTGGCTCTCGCCTGATTCCAGCTTCTTATTTAACCAGGAAATATCCATTTTCATCACCGTTAATTGCTGGCCCAGCTGATCATGTATTTCGCGGGCCATATGGGTTCGTTCTTCTTCCCGGATATGCTGCAGGTGTTTCGAAAGTTTGCGGAGCTGTTCATTCATCTCCAGGATTTCATTTTCCGCATTTTTTTTGTCCGTAATATCCTGTACCAGTGACAGGATCGTAATTACATTTCCATCCATATCCCGAACTACGGAATTGAACCAGTCACACCATATGACCCGGTTATCTTTGGTATAATTCCTGTGCTGCACTTGTTTTTTTTCCAGTTTCCCGCTTGCCAGCTGTTGTAAAATTTTGCTTACCCAGGGCAGATCTTTCTCGTACACTTTACTAAACCAGTCTAATTGATCAGATAACGCCTCCTGTTCTGTCCATCCAAATATTTTTTGGGCCCGGCTTGACCATGTTTTGGGCCTTATCTGGTTATCCCATTCTATAAAGGCAAGAGGTGAATTTTCCACATGAAAGAAGATCCGGTCTCTTGCTGTTTGTAAGGCCTGTTCCATATGTTTGCGTTGGGTAATATCAACCCGGATCGCCAAATACTGATAGGGTTTCCCCCGTTTGTTGCAAAATGGAACGATAGTAGCCTCCACCCAATACAGGCTTCCATCTTTGGCCCGGTTACAAAATTCCCCTCTCCATATATTACCCTTCGCAATGGTTGTCCATAAATTCTTTATATAGGGTTTGGGATGAAACCCTGAATTGATAATCCGGTGATCTTGACCAATTAGTTCCCCGGCAGAATATTTTGATATTTTACAAAAATTTTCGTTTGCATATTTTATGATCCCTTTCTGATCCGTAATGGAAATAATGGAAGATTGGTCCAATGCATACTTGTAATCAATTATTTCTTTATTAGATTTTCGTTGCTTTACCGCAGCCCCAATAGCAGCAGGTAATCCTGATAGTCTGGTTTTTAATATATAATCATCAGCGCCTGACTTAATAATGGAGGCGGCGTATTCGTCCGATACGGCGTCCGTGACCAGGATAAATGGAATGTTCAATAACAGGTCCTGCATCATTTTTAAGGCCTCTCCTGCTTTTAACCCTGCTATAGAATGATTGGAAAGAATAACATCGGGCTGAAACCGTTCCAATTCCTTCCCATAACCTTCCTTGTTATTCACCATTTTGAATTCACAATCAGGGATTTCCTTTTTCAACACCTGTTGAATAATGACGGCGTCCGTAACATTGTCTTCCAGCATTAATATTTTCATTGGTCCGGTCATATGAATCATATCGGGGGATGTATTATCTAATAAAAATCATTAAAAGCCGGTGGCTCCTGAATTTTTCGATCCCTCTTCAAATTTTATTTTTTGCTCATTCTTGTTGTTCCCGGGCCAATTACATTTCGGGCAAAATTACCCTCTTTAACAGAATCCTGTATAATACGTGAGGATCGGACATCTTGAAAATCTATAGTCAACCTGGTGTCGGGCTAAACAGGGACCTATGATCATATTAAAAAATCTGGAATTTTTACCCGCTGAAGCATCTGCGATAGTATATAATACCCAAAAATACAAAAAATAGTAAAGGGAAAATAATAAAGTCTTCTCTCCATATAAATCATTAGGCGGTAATTTTAATAAAAGCCTTTCCCAATATCAATTATCATCTGACCTTCTATCGTCATTAATACTGATTTCGTGGCCAGATGGACCATTTTCTTTTAACCATTTCTCCTTGCCGTATTCTCCCGAATCGGGATTTTAAGCATCAGAGATGTCTGTCAGGCAAGAATTTTAAAATATGAACCTAAATAAAAATTATAATTAGTGCGGGGTATAAAAAACCCGTCCCAAATAATACGGGACGGCTGGACATTTGTGGCCTGTTTCAAACAAATGATAAATTTAAAGGGGTTAAGCTTTCATAAAATAGAAGGATCTCCGGTTTTCAAAGGATTCGGAATCGGTTTTCATGGGATTTGGAATCGGATAGTTATTCATTAATATGCTAACACTCGTCTCGTTGTTTCTTGTTTGTGTGTACAAAGAAACGCCGCATCGGGCCTGCAGAAAATAGAGTTATCCCCTATTTTATGTAGTGTTTCACTTTCAAAAGCGCTATCGTTTGCATACATGAAAAGTCAGTAAGTCAGTGAGACACTGAATCAGTGAGAGCCCCCATTACAAACTGTCTCACTGTCTCACTGACTTACTGACTTTTCTTACTTACCTTTCTTCCTTAATTGTTTGCCGTGAAAAGAACAAAGATTGCAGGGATCGGTATGTATGTACCGCAAAACGTGGTCACCAATAACGACCTCCTGAAATATATGGAGACCAGTGATGAATGGATACAGGAACGTACGGGTATCAAAGAACGCCGATACGCACAGCGAACCGGGGAAACGACCACGACGATGGGTGTGGAAGCTGCCAGGATCGCGATTGAGCGGGCCGGCATTAGCCCGGCCGATATCGACTTTATCATCTTTGCTACCTTAAGTCCTGATTATTATTTCCCCGGCTGCGGTGTGCTTCTGCAAAGGGCTATGCAAATGAAAGAGATCGGCGCACTGGACGTTCGCAACCAGTGCAGTGGGTTTATCTATGCATTGAGTGTCGGCGACCAGTTCATTAAAACCGGCATGTACAAAAATATTTTAGTCGTGGGGGCAGAAAAACATTCGTTTGGACTCGATTTTAGCACAAGAGGAAGAAATATCTCCGTGATCTTTGGGGATGGCGCAGGAGCCATAGTGCTACAACCCGTTAATGCAAATACAGGACAAGCAGCTCAGGGAGATCCTTTGGCAGGTTCGGGACAAGGAATTCTTTCTACTCACCTGCATAGTGATGGGGCAGCGGCTGAGATCCTGGCTATGTATAACCCGGGCACACATGCCAATCATTGGGTGGACCAGCCATTAGCCGATTTTAACGACAACGAGATCGGGGATATGTTCATGAGCCATGAAATGATTGATAATGCCCAAAATTTTCCCTTCATGGACGGTCAATCTGTTTTTAAAAAAGCGATCATAAAATTTCCCGAAGTGATCTTGGAAGCTTTGAATAAGAATGGCCTCCAGACCTCCGACCTGAACCTTCTGATTCCTCACCAGGCGAATCTTCGCATTTCTCAATTTGTCCAGCACAAATTAAAACTTCGCGACGACCAGGTGTACAATAATATCCAGCAATATGGAAATACCACTGCGGCATCGGTACCCATCGCACTTTGCGAAGCCTGGGAAAAAGGAATGATCAAAGAAGGTGATCTGGTATGTTTGGCTGCTTTTGGCAGTGGCTTTACCTGGGGAAGTGTGCTGCTCAGGTGGTAATAGGATGGAATTGGGAATTAGGTACACACTCAAACGGCGAGTCTCTGCCCAATTCCTGATCACTAATTCCAAATTCCATATACATTTGTTCTCCCTTGTATTAAACAAGCTAATGTCCCGCCACATTATCTATATCATCAACCCCGTTTCAGGTACCACGACCAAAAAAAAGCTGCAGCAACTTATTGAGGAGAAAACAGGGGCAAAGAAAATTCCTTTCCAGGTATTTCCCTCTGTAGCCAGTGGCGACTATACGTTCCTCCAAACGCTTATTACAGAACAGAAAATAACCGATATAGTGATCGCCGGAGGGGATGGCACCGTGAGTCAGGTAGTGGGCAGTTTGCTACACCTTAATGTAAATTTTGGTATTATTCCCTGTGGCTCGGGAAATGGGCTGGCGTATACGGCCAAAATTCCCGGGCAGACAACGAAAGCATTGGATATTATTTTTAGGAACAAATCTTCGGCTATTGATGGATTTTATATTAACGACCGGTTCTCCTGTATGCTCTGCGGGTTGGGTTTTGATGCCAATGTGGCTTATGATTTTGCGCAGCAATCCAAACGGGGATTAACTACCTATATAAAACAAGTCATTAAAAACTTTTTTTCAGCCAGGACCTATTCTTTTGAATTGCGCCTGAAAGAAAAAACATTCACCACCGATGCTTATTTTATTTCCATTGCCAACAGCAACCAGTTTGGCAATAATTTTACTATCGCCCCGCAAGCCAGCCTGAGTGATGGACTCCTAGATATTGTCGTTGTTACACGGCAGAATAAATTGAGATTATTGATTGAAACATTCAATCATATACGCGGGAAAAATAAACTCCAGCCTGTTATTGCCGCCATCAGTAAAAAAGCGGTGATCTATTTTCAAACAGATGCACTCCGTATCATTAATCATTCCGGGGCGCCTTTACACATAGATGGCGACCCGGCTGAATCCCACCGGGAATTGAAGATAGAAATACAAAAAAAATGTTTCCGGCTTATTCAGCCGTAAGAGATCAGGGGATTAGGAATTAGGAATTGGGAATTTGGAATTGGGCCCCCTTGTAATTGAATAATTCATTTTCTTGTAATGCCATCATATGATAAGCAATAGTTATTTAACCCAATTCGGGAATCTCCCCCTAATTCCAAATTCCAAATTCCCACCCCCCTTATTTCCCAATCCCAAATAACTCAATCACATGCCGGAAACTGGCCTGGTTTGCCGTAGAATAAATAGATTCCATGATATCTTTTTCCTCTCTTTTGGTAAGGTGGAAATTCAATGCTGCTTTGTTTTCTTCTTTATCAGCAGCATATTGAAAAGCAATTTTATAAACTGGGAAGCTGCTGTGAGCAATATAGTAGGTCAGCATATCATTCTGAAAATACTCCATCATCTTAAACCAGTTATGCTGCAACAACAGGAAAGGTTTGGTAGCATGGTCGCTGATATTATCAGAAACATAAGGCACTTCCCAGCCTCCGGCTTTTCGGTCCCTGATCTGGAGAATGAGTACCCCACTCGTATTTTCTTTGATCCAATCATCAAATGAAGCCAAAAACCGGAGTGATGATTCTTCCCCGAAATTATCACGAAGGCCGGCATCCATTACATCGATTACCGGATTCGAGGGAAGCCATACATTCGGCAATACGATCGGGAAAGTGGCATTCATCCGAAGCGCGGTCAATATGCGTATATTGTAAGGATCCTGTTTTGCAAAAAAAGATACAAAATCCACGCCATCCGGATCCGTATAAGGAACATGGGCGGTATCCTGTGGAGCCTGCATCATAAAACGAACAGGCTGGGTGCTGATGATCATCTTCCGGCTGTCTCTTGTTACAACCGAATTAAAAAATATCAGGGGAATATGGGCCGCTTTTTCATCTGCCACATAATCTTTCAGTTGTTTATCTAAAAAACCACGGGTATTACTTCCTAACTTCTCTTCAAAGGCATAACCGCGGTCTTTTACATAACTATAGGAACCCATGCTGAACTTCTGGGCCGGGGAAATAAGATCCCTCGCAAAAAAAGAAGAGAATAATGGGTTCAACAGGTCACCGGCTATATCATCTACATATTGTTTATCCTGCAGGTGAATATTTTTCCCCTGTTGCTGGCGTAAGTATAGCTCCCTGAAATAAGTGGCCCCGATCATACCACCTGAAGCCCCGCTGATCAAAAATGTTTTTTTCATGATATCACCATGGCTAAGGCTGTCTAAACATTGCAACACGCTCATCGTAAACGTAGCGCTGCGATGACCACCCCCGCTGGTATTCATAAGAACCAGCAAAGGCTTATCGCTCCCCTGCTTTTTTTTCCAGTTATCTAATATGGTGATCATATTTTTCCTGTCGGCTTCCACATTTTCTTTAGTGCAAAGTGCCAGCAACCCCTCCCTTGTATAAGAAGGTCGTTCGTTCTGGTTCCAGTAGTTCAGGCCATAGGCTTTATTTCGGGGATCGATCCACCCCATCTTGTAAAAAACATTCAGCAGCAATACGAGGCCAATCAAATAAGGGATACTCCAGCTTTCCAAAAAATAAGTGATAGCTCCGGCCACGCCGATCAGGATGGAAAAAAAAATAGTAATGCTGGCTCCGGCCGGTACCTGGAAAAAAGGGTTGTCGAGAAAAAACCCGGTAATAACAAGAAATAAAAAAGCGACAAATACGGAAAGGATAGCAGCAAAATGATGCCGTTTAAATATCGAATTCACATACTCACTGGTATAATGCGATACATCTCTCACCGGTCTTAACCGGAAGGGTCTTTCAAAATAAGATTTTGCTTTGATCAGCGGGGGGCCATGGTATATTTCCTTTATCGGGCCAAGATGAGTAATATAAGAATCGGGGTTACTGATAACCGGCATCATCCGCCGAAGAATAGACCGGTCGGCCCGGAAAAAATAAATAAAAGAAATGGCCAGGACCATGATCAACCCGCTGACAAAACCCCCAAAAAGGAACAATATCTCAGTGGTACGGATCAGTTCTTTATAGTGATCGAACTGGTAGGCTTTAAAGAAATAGAACAACACGAAAACTCCTGGAATAATAGCATTATTAATGCAGTACTTTAAAAACGGGTTGGTGGTAGCGGCCAGGAAGCGGAAATGCCGGCTGAATAAAATAAAGGTGGAGATGTTCCAGCTCATGATGAACATACCAATGGAAGCCCCTACCATTGCCGAACTGAGCGAATTCACATTCCCAAGATACTCCGGTCCCAGGAATAAACAATCAGCGCCAAAGGTTTTCATAAAGGTTCCGTTCACCGTGGCGAACATAATAAACCAAAAAAGAAGAAGTACCTGGTACCTCCTCAAATGCAGGAATACTAATTGTATGGGGAAGGAATACCAGAAACCTTTCAGCCAGGCTTTCATCAGTAATAAAATGGGTTCTATTAAAAATAGTGATAAATGATTGCCCGGTCAAATGAAGATATTCCTCTCCTAACGGGTTTTCGGCTGATCGTTTCGTCCCAGGTACTTCCAATACCGGCCCTGATAACCATCGGGAGAATGGGTGGGATGTATCGGCGTCTTTACACCCGCCTGTGAATGAAAAATTCAATATTCAGAATGTCTATTTGCGGATCTGTGTTTTGGGGGAATGATCCGTGGCAGGGTGTAATAGTTTTTGTGATCTGCTGCATCTGGTAGCCAGGGTTGCCGGACTACAAATCCACGCTGGTAATTATCGCCAAGTGCTATTGCAGAAGTGCCATTAATATTTTTCCATTCTTTCCTATCATAATTATTTGATTTTTTGAAGAGGTGTTATAAACCATTAAACCTTCTACCGGTGTTATTGCATTTCTTTCCGTTGTTGTAATGCGCAGGGGTAAAATCCTTTGGTAGTGCTGCTTATATCTAATTGGGCGAGGCATCGGGTTATCCCGTTCCAATGCCCACATTACCACCATTCTTTTGCATTGCGATGCTTACCCATCTGCCAGAAAATATTCCGTTGTCTGAAGCTGGACACTCCTAACACCGAAGGTTGCGCCACCCTGTATAGCGAGCCTTAAGCCAAAGGGGTTAGAAGCAAGCGGTTCATTTGATGTAAAGAAAGCTCAAAATTATAATCCCGGAAGGAACTGTGCTAAGAAATGGCTACAGCCCTGCTGCGTACAATATATAACATCCAAACCAGTGATAACAGCAATAACATCGCTACCAACTGGTGTGCTTCGGCCAGCCAGAGGAACATTTTTGCATTAAGCGGATTCAGCACCGTTAGTACTCCCAACAATACCTGAAGCAATACAATTAATAAAGACAGGGCCTTGGTTTTTTGAAACAGGTTTGTTCCCTCCACCTTCCTGGCCCGCAACCACAATAAAAAGACCAGGAGCGTAATGATATAAGCAAGATTGCGGTGAATAAAATGAATGACCAGCGGGTTATCGGTTAAAAAAGAAATACCTGGAAATGACCGGCCACCCAGTGAATGAACATTTGACGGCCACCATTCCCCGTTAATGGATGGCCAGGTAGGAGCTGCCGGCGCCGCTTTTAACCCGGACATAAAGGCGCCGTAAATAAGCTGGATGACCAACAAGGCGATCAGAAAGCCCGTAAATTTTCTCAGCGGTTTGCTGACAGTGATCTGTTCTTTCGGTATCAACAGGTCAAGCGCAAACCACAAGGTATAACACAGTAATCCCAAAGCCAGTACAAAATGAATAGCCAGTTTGTAATGGCTAACATATAATAGTTCGGAATCCTCCAGCCCACTTTGTACCATGATCCAGCCTACCAATCCTTGTAAGGCACCCAGCAAAAAAAGAATGAGCATGGGCTTTATCATCTCTTTTTTAAATCGATTCTGCAAGAGGAATATGACAAAAGGAATCAAAAACACCACTCCTATCAGTCTTGCCCAAAGCCGGTGGATCCATTCCCAGAAGAAAATGAACTTAAAATCATGTAGTGTAAAACCAGCATTGAGGTATTTGAATTGGGCTATCTGCTGATATTTCTCAAATGCCAGGGTCCAGTCCTTTTCGTTCATCGGCGGTAAGGCACCCATAATGGGCTTCCATTCAGTAATAGAAAGCCCGGAACCGGTCAGCCGGGTGATACCCCCCAGCAATACCTGTATGATTATCATGCCTGTCCCCAGCAGCAACCAGGTTGCTATGGGTCGGGAAGAACGCTGCGAAAGGGTTTTTTCCATTGGGTGCAAAGTTAAAACAAGCCCTCTTTTTAAATTTTAATTATTGAAACCCAAGCCTGGTTTGTATGTGAAAAACTTTTTATGGCACAAAGCGTTTACCCGTGTACGAAAACAAATAATAATTCGTAGCTTAAATGTCTCTTTTACCAACCTCATCTATTTACCAAAAATAATTGTTATGGCAAACAAAGATGCTACTATCACCACCAACCGCCGTCGCTTCCTTGGATCATTGGCCAGCGGTGCCGCCGCAGTAAGCCTTGCTACATTACCGTCCTTACATCTGCAGGCAGCGCAAAATAATTTTATTGACAACGCTGACGATGCTGATGCCTGGTTCAACAAAGTAAAAGGTAAACACCGGATGATCTTCGATGCACCCAAACCACATGATGTATTGCCATTCGCCTGGCCCAAGGTTTTCCTGTTAACCAATGGCGCTACCGGCACCCCCGAAAAAGATTGCGGCGTGGTGGTGGTGTTGCGACATAGTGCTATTTGTTATGCATTTGGATCCGATACCTGGGAGAAGTATAAACTCGGTGAATTAATGGAAGCTGAAGACCCAAAAACAAAAAAACCTTCCACCCGGAACCCATTCTGGAAACCCCAAAAAGGTGATTTTACCGTCCCGGGTTTAGGTGAAGTACAGATAGGCATCAATGAATTACAGGCAAGCGGTGTTATGTTCTGTGTATGCAATGTAGCCATGACGGTATTCAGCACGGTTGCTGGCGGTATGATGAATATGGATCCCGCTGATGTTATGAAAGATTGGAAGGCCAACTTATTACCCGGCATCCAGGTAGTTCCTTCCGGAGTATGGGCTGTTGGCCGCGCACAGGAACACGGATGTAAGTATTGCTTTGCAGGTTAAAAAAGTATGGATAAGATAAAAGATAATAGTGAATAGAGAATAGTCTTTACAGCAGAAAAAGACCCTACAGCTTTGATAAGGTATCAAATCTGTAGGGTCTTTCCGTATTTAATGAACTATTAAATATTCACTATTATCTTTTTACTATTTCCCTTTCTGCTTTTTTTCAATGGCTTCTTTTATGGGGCCATAGGGTCCGTATTTATGCTGTTGTTCTGAAAAACCATCTATATAGGGTCCGAGGGGACAGTCGAATACTTTCTTACTGATATCAGGCCAGTCTTCCGGAAATGTTTTTACAGGCCGGGGTTGTGAATTGACAAATGCGGCCACATCCCAGGCTTCTTCATCCGTAAGTTGGGGGTTTTTATAAGAAGCCAGGCCAAAAGGCATCGCGTTTTTTATATAACCCGCAAACCTGGATAAACGATAAAGACCCGCGCCGGTATTAAAACTTTTATCTCCCCAAAGAGGCGGGTATATATAGCCTGAATGATCCGGCTTTAGAACCCCTTCTCCATTGATAGTATGACAGCTCTGGCATTTGCTCCTATAGACAATTCTTCCTTTTGCTGTATCGGCTGCCCTGGGAAGTGGCAATAGTTCCTGGATACCGGCACCATTGGGTCTTGTTTTTTTAGGGACGTCCTTTCCAAGCCACAGCATATACGCGATCATGGCTTTCATCTCTTTACTCGATGTGTCGATCGCCTGCCCGTTAAGGCTTCGTTTCATGCAGTCATTTACACGAAACCCGATCGATTCAATAATACCGCTTCTTGGTTTGAAAACAGGATAAATAGAAGCTACTGCTGAATAGCAATTAGCATAATATCTGGTGCCCCCATCCAGGTGACAATTCTGGCAATTCAAACCATTCGTAATGGACGCCACTTTTCCTCCCGGACCAAAATATAGGGCCGTATATACAATAAGATCCCGGCCATACCGGATAAGATCTCCATTATTATCAAAGGGGAGTTTATCAATATCGGGCGCCTGCCATTCATTGGTCTTTGCATTATAGGTGCTTTCAATGGCAGTATCTTCCGGTTCCTTTCTATCAGCGGATAAGGCTTCATTTAGTATGACCCCCAGGCATACTATACCCAACAGGATAGGGAACCAATCTGTTTTAAAGAGTTTCATATCCTATAAATAATACTGGCTTTTTGCGGCGGTATATATCCCGCCCTGTAAACAATCAGGGAAGTTACAAAATTCGATGAGTGGATATTAAAACGGATCCAAAAGAAGATAAGAGCTTATTTTTGAAAAAAAGGTCTTGCTAAAACCCTTTTACCAGGAGAAATTATTGGAAGCTGGCTGTGATGAAGCCGGCCGCGGGAGCTTTGCGGGCCCGGTCTTTGCCGCTGCCGTCATTTTGCCCATGGATTTTTATCATCCCCTATTGAATGATAGTAAATTGCTTACCGCGGAAGAAAGGAACGAATTAAAGCCTATTATTAAAAGGACAGCCCTTGCTTACGCCGTGGCCATGGTCGATCATAATGAAATTGACCAGATAAACATTTTACAAGCTTCTTTTAAAGCGATGCATCTTGCTGTTGACAAGCTCAGAAAAAAACCTTCCCTTTTATTGATCGATGGTAACAGGTTTGTTCCTTATAAGAACCTGAGACATGAATGCATCATTAAAGGGGATGGATTATTTGCCAGTATTGCTGCAGCGAGCGTGCTGGCAAAGACCCACAGGGACGCTTACATGAAACAACTGCACAATGAGTTCCCTCAGTACAACTGGAAAAGCAATAAAGGGTATGGTACCCCTGAGCATCGAGATGCTATCCAGGTTCATGGTCTTTGCAAGTACCACCGTAAAAGTTTTGCCATTGATCCTGCCCAATATGCGCTTTTCGGCGAAGAGGGTGAAGTTGGATCAGACGATTAACCGGCCGGTCTTCAATTTCAAATATTTGTAATAATCCAGGGGGCTCATTAAACCCTGTTGCGGTTATAATGTCATAGTCGCAATCCTGGAACCGCCGTTAGGCCTCATTAAACATTTTGCCGTCCCAGGTCTTATGTTCATACCAGCAAACCATCATATAAAAAGGATCTTGTGAGTGAGCGTTAAAAAGCATCGTCCGGTTGGACGGTGCTTTTGTATTACATGACCTGTTTTTCGCGATTTCTTAATTTATCACCCACACCTCGTTTCCCTTTAACAGCTTATTTAAATCTGCCGGCTTTCTGGATTTAGCTTCTTCCAGTTGTTGCAACATCACATCTTCATAGCAGGGTCTGTTGGTTTGGTAGAATACGCCAAAGGGTCTTGGCAAATGACCTTCCCCTTTCGGGTCATCGAATATGCGGGTCAATATCTGGGCCTTATAAATATCTTCCTCATCGTGTATCCAAAGTTCATCGGCGCTATGCCCTTCATCGAGGTGTACGATCACGGGCTTAAACCCGTCTAATTTTATTCCTTTGTTATTGCCGGCGCCAAATAATAAAGGTTTGCCTTGTTCCAGGAAAAGTGTTTCCTGGGGCTTGCTTCCTTTTTCCGTGAAAATCTCAAAAGCACCGTCATTGAAGATATTGCAGTTCTGATATATTTCTAAAAAAGAAGCCCCTTTATGATGATGCGTTCGCTGCAACATCGCCTGTAAATGTTTGGGGTCGCGGTCCATGCTCCGGGCTACAAATGTGGCATCGGCTCCCAGGGCCAGCGCCAGGGGATTGAACGGGTGGTCAATGCTTCCCATGGGTGTCGACTTAGTAATTTTATGTTCCTCCGATGTAGGGGAATATTGACCTTTTGTCAATCCATATATCTGGTTATTAAAAAGTAATATATTGACATCAAAATTTCTGCGTAGCAAATGGATAGTATGATTCCCCCCGATACTTAAACCATCCCCATCGCCGGTGACGATCCAGACACTTAATTCAGGACGGGATGCTTTTAATCCGGATGCCACCGCGGTGGCCCGGCCATGGATAGAATGCATGCCATAAGTATTCATATAATAAGGAAACCGGCTGCTGCAGCCAATCCCCGATATGATCACTATATTTTCCCGGGCAATGCCTAAAGTGGCCATCACTTTCTGTACCTGGGCCAGGATGGAGTAGTCTCCGCAACCGGGACACCAGCGGACTTCCTGGTCGGTGACAAAGTCCTTCGCTGTTAAAGCAGGAGCTGTTATTGTTTCACTCATGGTAAATATTTCTGTGCAAATTTACTGAATATTGAATGAATGTCGAACAGATGAACAAGGAATGTAGAATGCAGAAATAAAAGAGTCATTATTTCCCTTGATTAACAGGGACAAAAACCCTGAATATTGGGGAAAATCATCCTGTTTATTGTGAGACTTCTGGTTTCTTTTGTTTAAACAAAAATGTATGCAAAAAAAGTATGATATGGAGGAATGGCTGATCAATTTTGCAAGCGAATGCATAAATGTGGCTGAGCATTTACCCAAAATGATTACCCGGTATCACATTGCTTCATATTGATTCGCTCATCAACCTCACCAGAGCTTCATTATGGTGAGGCACAGGCAGCAGAAAGCAGTAGTGATTTCATTCCTAAAATGAAGATCTGTTTGAAGGAATTAAGAGAGACATTCAATTGCCTGAAGTTGATTCAAAAGAAAGAATGGTATGATGAAACAAAACTGACAGAGCTTATTTTGGAAAATACTGAACTTATTGCAATTTTTGTTTCAAGTTTGAAAACAGCCCATAATAACAGGAAATGACCGGCCTTACTTCTACATTCTGCATTCCTTGCTCATCTGTTCGACATTCCTTCCTATTTTCAACATCCAAATTTCCCATCATGAGAAGAATTTTATCTGCATTGCTTATCCTGTTGCTTTCGCATTACGCATATGCACAAAACGGAAAAGAGCCTGTTAAAGTAACTGATATGCTTAGGATAAGATCTATCAATGGGGTAACGCTTAGTAAAGACGCCTCCAAGGCAGTTTTTACTGTCACCGCCATTGAACCGGATGGCGATAGCAAGCTGGAATATAAATATGAAAACCAGGTATGGATGGTGCCAACCGATGGCAATTCAATGCCAAAACAACTGACCACCAAAGAAGGCTCATCGCAGGCCAGTTTTAGTCCGGATGGAAAACAAATTGCTTTTGTCCGCCTGGTCGATACGAAACCGCAGATCTTTTTATTATCGCTGGATGGAGGTGAAGCCGTTCAGCTTACCAATTATAAATACGGTGCGGGCACACCCAAATGGAGTCCTGATGGAAAACAGATCCTCTTCTCCTCTAATATTACCCTGAAGGACCTGTTAAAAGATTCCCTGCTCAATCCCGGCAAAGAAGTCCCGAAATGGTCTATGGAAAAACCCAGCTTTGATAAAAACCAGCAACTAAAGACATCCGCTGCCAAAGCGGATCCCGATGGAAGCCTGGAAGAGATCAGGGCCTACCTGGAAAATAATGCAACAGATAAAAAAGCGAAAGTGGTGAATAAGCTGAATTTCCAGGATGAATCAGATGTGAATGCCGAGTTGAGTTTTAATTATTTCTTTATCACAGATGCCCGGCCTGATGCCAAACCTGTTGCGGTGACCAGTGGTTTCTATCGTTATAATTTTGCCGATTTTACGCCGGATGGAAAACAGATCATTCTGGCAGCGGATATTGATTCATTACAAAATCCCGACCGTTCCCTGGAAATGGAGATTTTTATAGAGAATGCAGATGGTACCGGGATACGAAAATTATTGGGAGAAGAAGGTAAAACTTATAACTCTCCCACGATCTCCCCTTCGGGAAAATGGCTGGCCTTCCAATATGGTAATACTTCATTTGTCAGTATACCTACCCTGGCCATCATGCCATTAAATGGTTCAGCGAAAGATATCGTGGATATCCCATTTGATCGAAGTAAAGGAAACCTTGTCTGGAGCCCTGATGAAAAATATATTTACTTCCTGGCCCAAAGCAATGGCGGCGCCCCTATTTACCGGGCCGAGATAGCCACAAAAAAAACAGAACAGCTGACTGATTACAATAGCGGCGTTGGTAGTTTTGACCTTGTCAATAATAAAATTGTTTTTGCAAAAACAGAAGTGCCTGATCCGTTTGAAGTCTATCTTTCGGATGAAAAAGGAAAAGGCCAAAAACGGATCAGTACTTTCAACTACGATTGGATCTCATCAAAAAAAATCAGCCTGCCTGAAAAACACAATTTTACCAATACGAAGGGGATGAGTGTTGAATACTGGGTGATGAAACCTGCTAATTATGAACCCGGAAAAAAATATCCCCTGTTATTGGAGATACATGGCGGACCCTCTGCTATGTGGGGTCCCGGAGAAAACACGATGTGGCATGAATTCCAGTATTTCTGTAGTAAAGGATATGGTATAGTATACTGCAATCCCCGTGGTAGTGGAGGCTATGGACTTGATTTTTTGCGGGATAATATAAATGATTGGGGCACTGGTCCTACCAGTGATGTATTGACCGCATTGGATAAAACCATTGCTGCTGAAAGCTGGGCGGATACTTCCCGGTTATTGATAACAGGTGGTTCTTATGCAGGCTATTTGGTAGCCTGGATCATTGGTCATGATCATCGTTTCAAAGCCGCTTGCTCACAACGCGGTGTTTATGACTTGTCAACTTTTTTTGGGGAAGGTAATGCCTGGCGTTTAGTCCCTAATTATTTTGGCGGCTATCCATGGGAGGCGGCCACCAAAGCAATACTGGAGCGGGAATCCCCTATCAATTATGTCAGGAATATTATTACACCCTATATCATTTTTCATGGTGAAAATGATCGCCGCACGGGTTTTGTGGAAAGTGAAATGATGTACCGGAGTCTCAAGGTACTGGGCAGACCTGTCGAATATGTCCGTCACCCCGGGGGCACCCATGAATTGACACGAAGTGGTAATAACCGGCAACGGATCGACCAGATGCTGAGAACCTATGAGTTTTTTGAACGGTGGGTCAAATAAGGAATTGGTAATTAGGAATTGGGATTAGGTTTTACAATTGAAATTTCCTTTTGTTTTCTTCCAAATTCCAAATTCCTAATTCCCAATTCCTCTAACTTACAGCATAATCAACTATAATGAATACTCCTTCATTTGACTTTGGCATGATCGGTCTCGGCGTAATGGGCCGCAATCTTTTACTCAATATGGCCGATCATGGTTATGCCGTGATTGGTTTTGATAAAGACCTGGCAAAAGGAACCGCATTGGAATCGGCTGCCTCTCCGGGAACCGCCGTAAAAGCTGTCAGCACCCTGGCGGAAATGGTACAGCAGTTGAAAACACCGCGTAAACTGATGATGCTGGTCCCGGCTGGTCCGATAGTAGACAGTGTGATCAGCGACCTTCTCCCCCTGTTAGAAAAAGGGGATATTGTTATTGACGGCGGCAATTCACACTATAAGGACACATTACTACGTATCAATTTTCTGGAAGATAAGAATATTCATTTCATGAGTATGGGAATTAGCGGGGGAGAGCATGGCGCAAGGACGGGCCCCAGCATTATGCCCGGTGGAGATCAGCTTGCCTGGCAGCAGCTAAAACCCATACTGGAAGCTGTATCTGCAAAAGTAAATGATACGCCTTGTGTAGCTTATATGGGAAAAGCCGCTGCCGGTCATTATGTAAAAATGGTGCATAACGGGATCGAATATGCTATCATGCAACTGATCAGTGAGGTGTATGACATTTTAAAAAGACAGGTAGGCCTAACCAATGATGAATTGCATTCACTTTTTAAAAAATGGAATGAGGGGGAGATGCAATCCTATTTAATAGAGATCACCCGTGATATTTTTTTGAAAGAAGATGAACTGAGTAAGAACCGGCTGGTTGATATGATACTGGACAAGGCGGGTTCCAAGGGTACCGGTAAATGGACGTCACAGGATGCCATGGACCTGCCTGTTCCGATCCCCACCATTGATATTGCTGTTGCCATGAGGGATCTTTCTGTTTTTAAAGATGAACGGGTAGCCGCAGCTGCTTTGTACAAACCGAGGATCAAAACAGTGGGCCCCCATAAAGAAAAATTCATTCACCAACTTCATGATGGGTTATATTTCGCTACGATCATTTGTTATGCACAGGGTCTCGCTTTACTGCATAATGCATCACCTGCATTACAAATGGATATTCCGCTACCCGACGTGGTACGCATCTGGAGAGGGGGATGTATCATCCGTTCTTCCTTACTCGAATTATTTATGACCGCTTTTAAGAAGGATAAGCAATTAGCTAATATTTTACTGAACAAAAAACTGTCTTCCCGGATAAAAAAGAAACAGGCTGCCATACGCAAAGTTGTTCAACAGGGCAGTTCGGCCAGGATACCAGTGGCCGGCCTGATGAGTGCGCTGGCTTATTTTGATGCCTATTGTACTGAGCGGATGCCGGTCAACCTGGTACAGGCCCAGCGGGATTGTTTCGGGGCGCATACTTACCAGCGGGTTGATAGGGAGGGGAGCTTTCATACGGAGTGGGAATGAATGTCGAACCGAAGAACAAGGATTTCAGAACAGATGACATACGTACATTCATAACGAATGCACCTTCCTTCGTAATTTGATATTCCTTGTTCATCTGTTCGATATTCAAAACAAAATATATAACTGAATACGTATTTAATGGAAAATAAAAAAATGAAAGCCTCCACCATTCTTTTCATCTTCGGTGGTAGTGGCGATCTGACCAATCGTAAGCTGATACCGGCTTTATACAATTTGTTTTTAGACAACTACCTGCCCGAAAAATTTATCGTGGTGGGCGTAGGGCGTACTTCCTTTGCTTCCGATGAAGAATACCGCAACAAGTTATGGGAAGGCGTGAATGAATTCTCGCGCCGGAAAGATGAACTGAGCCTGCAGTGGCAAAATTTTGCAAACTATGTGTCGTATCACGAGCTGGACCTGTTAGCCGATGACACGTATCAAAAAATAAATGACTGGATCAATTCCAAGGCTGAAGAATGGAAGGTGCAACCTACCGTGATATTTTATATGGCGGTGGCGCCCCAGTTGGTCCCCCCCATTGCCAAAAAATTATCCGAACATAAATTATGTACCGATTGCGCGAAAACCAGGATGGTTTTTGAGAAACCCTTTGGGAATGATTGGCAAAGCGCACATGAATTGAACCAGGTGCTCAGCAGTATGTTTGATGAGGAGCAGATATTCCGTATTGATCATTACCTGGGCAAAGAAACCGTTCAGAATATCCTTGCTTTTCGTTTTGCTAATGCTTTGTTTGAACCCATCTGGAGCAATAACTATATCGATCATGTTCAGATCACCGTGGCCGAAACGGTGGGCGTTGAAGACAGGGGAGGATATTATGAACAGGCAGGAGCTTTACGGGATATGGTGCAAAACCATATCCTCCAATTATTGTGCATGATCGCCATGGAGCCCCCGGTTTCATTTGATGCCAATGAAATTAGAAACAAGAAAGTAGATGTGTTGCGAGCCTTGCGTAAGATCGACCCGGAAGAAGTACATGCTTATGCGGTACGGGGACAATATTCCGGCGGGTGGATGAAAGGGAAAGCGGTAAATGGCTACCGCCAGGAAAAAAATGTTAGCCCTCAATCTCCGGTTGAAACCTTTGCAGCGGTAAAATTTTTCGTGGATAACTGGCGCTGGGAAAACGTCCCCTTTTACGTTCGCACGGGCAAATACATGCATGAAAAAACAACGCTGATCACTATCCATTTTAAAAAAGCGCCACATTATTCTTTCCCGTCTGAAGCAGCTGACACCTGGCGCCCCAATCAACTTACCTTCAGTATTCAACCTCAAATGGATATCCGGATCCGGTTCCAGGCGAAAAAACCGGGACCAGAAATGATATTGACCCCCGTTGACATGGTTTTCAATTATGCAGAAGCTTATGCGGGCCAGGAACCGGAAGCTTACGAAACTTTGCTTGAAGATGTGATCGAAGGAAATCCGACTTTATTTATGCGTGCCGACCAGGTAGAGGCAGCCTGGAAAGTAATTACACCGATACTGGAAGCATGGCAAAAAAGGATGCCGGTAGATATTCCCAATTACGCCCCTGATAGCTGGGGACCGGAGGATGCTGAAGCCCTGATTGCAAAAGACGGGCGTTTCTGGACCACCGTACCACCTATAACTAAAGAGTGAGGACAGAACAAATACAAGCTGAATGGAATTGATCATCACTAAAGACATTGATGAGCTTAGCCGGCAGGTCGCCGTATGGATCACGGCGTACATTGAAAAAGTATTAAAGAGCCAGCCCAGGTTTACGATCGTTTTATCCGGGGGAAGCACTCCTCAAAAACTTTACAGGTTATTAGCTTCAACAGGCTTCCTCAAAAATATAGAATGGAGCCGGCTCCATTTTTTTTGGGGAGATGAACGATATGTTCCTTTTACCGATCAACGCAATAATGCAAAAATGGGTTTCGACAATTTACTGGATCACGTTCCTGTTATCAAAGAACATATCCATATGATCAGAACCGATATTGAACCATCCGCTTCCGCAACTGAATATGAAAGTATCCTGAAAAATTATTTCCCGGGCAACAATCATACGTTTGACCTGGTATTACTTGGCCTGGGGGATAATGCGCATACGCTATCGTTGTTCCCCGGTTATGAAGTGGTCAATGAGAAAGAGCATTGGGTAAGTTCCTTTTATTTAGAAGAACAAAACATGGTTCGCATCACTTTAACCCCACCTGTTGTAAATGCCGCCGCCCGCGTAGCCTTTTTAGTCAGCGGGAACGATAAAGCCAGGGCGCTGCACCAGGTGTTAACAGCTAAATATGATACCAATAGGTATCCTGCGCAGATCATACAACCTGTGAATGACGAGTTATATTGGTGGGTAGATGAGGCGGCGGCGGCAGAGCTGGAATAAAAGTTGCCTATGGATCAACAGGGCTGTTTCAACTTTCCGGCCGGTTTGTTCGTCACGAGGATGGAGGTAACAGTGTTTTTATGCTTAAGAATAAACAATTTATTACGGTTCTGGCACTTATCGCAATGGTCATTGCGGGTGTGGCTGCGGTAAAAGCTCCTACAGTAAAAGACAGGAACCTGAAAGTGCTTCCCCAAAATATCAGTGATCAGAAGCTGGACAGTATCATGCACACCTATAATATAGCCTTAGGCGTTACCTGTAAATTCTGTCATGTGCCGATGCGAGAGGTTCCTGACAGTCTCGATTACGCTTCGGATCTTGAACCCATGAAAGATAATGCCCGGGGGATGATGCGGATGGTCATCTATATCAACAAAACCTATTTCAATTTTGATGCGAATACAGCTCCGGAATACCTTCATACCGTCACCTGCAAATATTGTCACCGGGGAGAACCTCTTCCACCCGATTGATGGCTATCCGGCATCTGCAAACTTTTTTCATTCCTTGTTTAATTTACAGGCGTTAAGCCATTCCTTTATCCCGGCTGTGATCTGGGTGGCAACCGCTTTATGAAATTCCGGGTCAAGAATCAGTTGTTCATCTTCTTTGTTGCTCAGAAAGGCCACTTCGACCAGGCAATTGGGATAATCGGTTGGCCCGCTAAGGCTGAAATTAAAATTTCCGATATTCCCGAATTCCTTCAATCCCAGGTCCAGCATGTTCTTTAAAATATAATGCGTCAAAGGACGGAACCCGATATATCGGTAATAGGTGCTTACTCCTTTTATAGTGTCGTTATCCGATGAATTCAAATGGATGCTGATCAAAAAATCGGGATCTTGTTTTTTTAACATCTCTGTCCTTTCCAGCATACTCAGGGAAGTATCTTTCTCTCTCGTCATAAATACGCTCGCGTTTTCTTCCAGTAATTTTTTTCCCAGCTCTTTGGCAATAAGTAAGGTGTATTTTTTTTCTGCTATCCGTGTAGTTACCCCATCTGCTCCGTTATTGGTGCCACCATGGCCCGCATCAATAGCCACTTTCAGGCATTTGAGATCAAGTTCTTCCGGTTGCCGTTTCACTTTGATCACTAACTTCTTATTCTGGTAGTAGATGCTATAACCCCAGTGCTGTGCATGGTTCAGTTCGATGATCACCCGGAACAGGTCATCTTCCGGTTGTTCATAGTAAGCATTCTTTATTTCCTTTGCGGTTGATCGTTGCGTGATCCAATTGGTATTTGAAGTGACTCCGAAAATATCCACTATGATCCTGGAAGGATTGATCTGTTGTATACTCCGGTAGGGCAGCCGTTCATCAAGCGTGATCGATACATAATCATATTTATCATCCCCGTTCACCAGCCAGTTAGAAGTGAGATAATAGGGCTGTATCTTAATAGTACTGTCCTTTTTAAAGTTGCTTTTGGGTAAGTAGGCCAGATGATTTTTTGATAATTGTACTTCGTAATCAACCCTTGTGCTATCAATTACTTTCAGGACCACATTGGTATCCAGGTAAGTCATTTTTGCCCCGCCTAAACGATCATCTCCCAAACCATATTCCAGGTAAGGCAGCGGACCGGTGGTTTTCCCCTTCAAATAATTATTTTGAACAGGCTGGGCAAAGCCGGAAAAGCAGCCTAACAGGCAGCTAAATTGGAATAATCGTAACATAACAGAAAGGTAGCATAAAAACCCTCTCCGGCCATTCCCGTAGAATTACTGAAATGAATACGGTTTTACTGAATTTTAGCATAAACTCTTATTCCTAAGCACTATGTAAATATAACCTTCGTTAATACTGCAGGCGTCATCCTAACCAAATGTCGTCAAGATCAGAATCTTTATCCTAAGAAAAACCAATTCAGTATGACCTGGAATTCCGTAATGGGCCTTATCTCTTCCATTGCCCTTTTTCTACCCATCTGTTTGATGCTGGCCATCCGGTTAGTTACCTATAGCAGTTTCCCCGCTTTATTGATCTATTTTATATTTGTCCTCTTTTTCAACCTCCTGAACCAGGGTTATATAAAAGCCGATACTGAACTAGTTAATTCATGGGGGTTAATTAACAACTTCGTTGATCCGATACTTATGATTTCATTCCTTACCTATTTCAGCACATCGGCTGGTTTTACCAGGAATATAAAAAAAGTGATTTTGGGATTCGTTGCCCTTGATCTAATCATGTTATTGCTGTTTGGCTTTACGCTTAAAGCCGTTACTATTCCTTTAGGCGTCGGGCTGGTGGTGGTATTTTGTCTATGCCTGTTCTTTTTCATCCGCCAGGCCAAGATCGCTATCCTGCATCGCAAAGCTGCAGGTAAAGCCCTGATGGTAGCCTCCCTTCTTTTTGCCTATGGTTGTTTTACGATTATTTACCTGATGTTTTATGTTTTCAAAACACCCTATGTAGATGATACCCTCCTGGTTTATTATATGGTGACCACGTTTTCATCTCTCCTGATAGGCGCCGGGATCATTATTGAAAGTAAACGGGTACAGAAACTAAATGAGTTAAAACTTACCCGGAAAGAACTATCCATCATATATAAAGACGCAGAACCTGCTCCTCCGTTAAAAGGAGCCGTTCTTGATTTTGATAAAGAACAGTGGAATTAAAAACTGATTTTTAAACACAATGATACGTGGGACACATACCTTTGTGGTGTGTGAGACACACCACGGCTTAAAAACAGTATTTTCCTACCGATACCATTTTATCCGCAATCCTTCTTCTTGCTTCCTTGCTGTTGAAGGGTTCTGACTTAGTAAATCGTTTCAATCCCATCAAGATCATTCGTTGTTCATCACCCTCTGCAAACGCGTTGATAGCGTCTTTGCCGGATTTATTTACTTTATCTGCTGCATCGTACAGGTAGGTTCTCATGATATCCAGGTAAAGCGAAGCACCGGCTTCACCCCGCTGGCCGATTATCTTCATCACGCGAAGCAATACACTTTCCGCATTAAATGTTTCGATCGCCATATCGGCAATATTCATCAACACTTCCTGTTCGTTTTCAATTTTCGTCATCAGTTTTTGAACCGCAGCGCCGGATACCATTAAGATCGATTTCTTCAGGTTGGCGACCAGCTTTTTCTCCGGCGTGAAAAGGGCTTCATCATCAGTGCCAAATTCAGGGATACTCATCAATTCTTTCTGAACAGCCATCGCGGGACCCATCAGATCCAACCGGCCCTGCATGGCTCTTTTTAGTGTCATATCCAGGGTCAATAACCGGTTGATCTCATTGGTGCCTTCATAGATCCGGTTAATGCGACTGTCACGATAAGCTCTTGAAATATTATACTCCGCGCTAAACCCATTCCCTCCATGGATCTGTACTCCTTCGTCCACCACAAAATCCAGCACTTCGCTGCCATACACTTTTAGCATCGCGCACTCAATGGCAAATTCTTCCGCGCCACCCAGTAAAGCCTCATAAAAGGGGTGACCTGCATTCAATAATTCCTGATCTTTTTCATCGATCCAACTGGCAGTGCGGTATAAAGTTGATTCGCCAACAAAGATCCTGATGGCCATTTCTGCCAGCTTATGTTTCATAGCCCCAAAGTTTGAAATGGGCTGTTTGAACTGTACTCTTGTTTTGGCATACACCACAGAATCCGTTAATGACCTCCTGGCACCGCCGATAGCAGCCGCGCTTAATTTCAATCGACCGATATTGAGAATATTAAAAGCAATTTTATGGCCTTTACCGATCTCGCCAAGCAGATTTTCAACGGGTACTTTACAATCCTGGAAATATAATTGCACGGTAGACGAACCCTTGATCCCCATTTTATGTTCTTCCGGTCCCTGCGTAAATCCTTCGGTTCCCCTTTCAATAATAAAAGCGGTGAATTTATCACCATCTACTTTTGCAAAAACGGTATAGATCTGGGCAAAACCACCATTGGTGATCCAGCATTTTTGACCATTCAGAATATAATACTTGCCATCGGCACTGAGTTTAGCTGAAGTTTTTGCCCCCAGCGCATCACTGCCGCTATCCGGTTCTGTCAATCCATAAGCGCCTGCCCATTCACCGGTGATCAGTTTGGGAATATATCTTTGTCTTTGCTCGGGGGTGCCAAAATATAAAATCGGTAATGTTCCGATCCCGGTATGTGCAGCAATAGCCACTGAGAATGAATGTCCTGCGCCCAGGTATTCATTTACGATAGTGGAGGTAACAAAATCTTTACCCAAGCCACCATATTCCTCCGGGAAAGAAACAGAAAGCAAACCCTGTTCGCCTGCCTTTCTAACCAATGATTGCATCAGGCCCGGTTCCAGGTTATCAATACGATCAAGGATCGGGTATACTTCAGCATCCAGGAACTGATCACACATGTCGCGGATCATCAATTGTTCCTCGACGAAGTTTTCGGGAGTAAAAGTATCAAAGGCTGAGGATTCCTTTATCAGCCATTCGCCGCCTTTCAAAACCGTTTTCGTTTTTGTTTCTGTTGCACCACTCATAATATAAAAGTTTATATTTTTTAATTTGTTGTTTCGATGAACATTAAGCGTTGAGCGTTTCAAGAAAAATATTCTCCGAAGGAGTCCTTTGGACAATGCTCAACTTTCAATGTTCTATCTCCTCCCCCTTTAGGGGCCGGGGGTTTTCAAATTATCATACACCAACTGTAATACTTCTTTACAGACTTCTATTTTTTCAGCCGGAACAGTTTCCAATGCTTCATTTAGCGTGTCCTCTGCCAGTTCCATAGCTTGTTCCTGTAATTTTTGCGCCTGTTTTGTTAGAAATATCTGATTGATACGCCTGTCATTTTCTGAAGCAACCCGTTTTACAAGATTTAGTTTTTCAAGATTGTCCACTAAACGGGTGATGCTGGGTTTATCACGGAAGGTGGCGTTGCACAATTCCTGCTGGCTGATCCCTTCCTGTTTCCAGAGATGATAAAGTACACTCCACTGTTCAATGGTAATATTCAGGCCTGCCGCGTTAAACTTTTTCTGCAAACGACGGGCTATTGCTGTGGAAGCCTTCCCGGTGATAAAACTGTATAATTCTCCTTTCTTAAATTGGTTGTTTGGCATATAGTTGTTTGTGCAACTATTCAAAATTAGTACTATATTTGAATCAGGCAATTTATTTTTCCTTAAATTTTGGGAGAAGCCTCTGGTTTCCAGAAAAATTTCGCGCAGAGTACACAGAGCTCACAGAGAGTATTATATCGCTGAATACTCTGCGATCTCTGAGCGAAAATCAATTGACCCATTACCAATTTTTCTTCTTTTTCCTGATGGAGCAAACCCTCATTATCTATAAGAATTCCCGGATCAATTACAGCCGTTTTGGCAATGGGCCGGCAAATGCTCTATGCTTTCACGGGTTTGGTGAAGGGGGAGATGTCTTCGGCTTTTTGGCAAAATATGCAGGTGATCAATATACATTCCATGCGATCGATCTCCCTTTTCATGGAAAAACAGAATGGAACGAGGGACTTACTTTTACGATCAGCGATCTGATAAAGATTATTGAGCAGATCCTGTATAGGCAGTCGGGCAGTCGGCAGTCGGCAGTAGTGCAGTCAGCAACCACTTGTCATCCCGAGCAAAGCGAGGGACAGAAACTTTCCCTCATAGGTTTCAGTCTCGGTGGCAGGATAGCGTTAAGTCTTTACCAGGCTATGTCTGAAAAATTCGGGCGATTGGTTTTACTTGCCCCGGATGGCTTAAAAGTAAATTTCTGGTATTGGTTTACCACCCAGACCTGGTTGGGTAATAAATTATTTGCTTTAACCATGAAATATCCCGGGTGGTTCTTCGGAATTTTAAAATTGCTGAATAAACTGGGGCTGGTAAATACCAGTATATTCAAATTTGTGAATTATTATATCGGTGATAAAGAGGTCAGGCAAAAACTCTACCAGCGGTGGACAACGATGCGTACACTTAACCCCAAACTATCCCTGATCAAATCGTATATAAGGAAAAACAATACAATCGTTCGGTTAATTTATGGTCATCACGACCGGATCATTCTTTCCACTGTGGGTGAAAAATTCAGGAAGGGTATTGAGCAGCAATCGAAGTTAATCATCATTCATGCCGGTCACCAGGTATTACATGAGATCCATATCCGGGAAATATTGCCGGCATTACTGGATGATGCCAATCAATGATTAGATTTGTTTTTTAACCTGCATGATTCTTTTGCTGATCATTATACTACTGTTTGTTTGCTACAGCATTCTTATTTTTTATTACTGGCATGGCTGGAAGGCGATACCTGATTTCAAATTGGGAGCCCGTGCCATCGCCACCAGCATCTCCGTTATAATCCCTGCGAGAAACGAAGAAGAAAATATCGGGTATCTCTTGCAGGCATTACAGGAACAGGATTATCCTAAAGAAAAATTCGAGGTGATCGTTATCGACGATCATTCGACGGATGGCACCGCGACTATTGTAAAAAAGTTTACTTCGGTGAAATGGCTCCCTGTAAAAGAAGATCCGGTTAACTCATACAAAAAGAAAGCCATTGAAACAGGTATTGCCGCAGCCACAGGTGAATGGATCGTAACGACTGATGCGGACTGCCTGCCGGCATCCGGCTGGCTAACCATCCTCGCCTCCTTTAAAGAAGAAAAGCAACCGGTATTTATTGCCGCCCCGGTAGTGCTTGAAAATAATTCTTCCTTTTTGCAGATATTCCAGGCTATTGATTTTATGGTCCTGCAGGGAATTACCGGGGCTGTTGTTCATCATAACAGTATGTCCATGTGTAATGGCGCGAACCTCGCCTATGAAAGAAAAGTATTTTATGATGTAAACGGTTTTGCCGGAATTGATCATATTGCTTCCGGTGACGATATGCTGTTGATGTACAAGATATGGAAGCAATACCCCACCCGGGTAAATTACCTGAAATCTAAAAATGCTATTGTTTCCACACAACCCATGAAAACATGGAAGGCTTTTTTCAATCAACGCATCCGCTGGGCCAGTAAGTCCAAACAATATGATGATAAGAGAATACTTCCCGTATTGCTGCTGGTTTATTTATTTAATCTTTCATTCCTGGCATTAGCCGTAGCAGGTTTCTTCTGTTATTATTTCTGGCTTTATCTTGCCGGGTTATGGGTGGGAAAAACGCTGATTGAATTGCCATTTGTTTATTCAGTCGCCAGCTTTTTTGGAAAGCGATCCCTGCTGAAATATTTTTTCTTTTTTCAACCGCTTCATATCCTCTACACGATCAGTTCCGGATTGTTCGGGCAGTTTGGAAAATATGAATGGAAAGGA
>JADGPW010000017.1 GCA_017882265.1 Chitinophagaceae bacterium
GCCTTGATACTGTCAACACCCTTTACATCGCCTTTCATACCGGAATGATCTACTGCGTCAGCGGCAATATAATCGCCTATTTTACTAAAATCGCCGGATTCGAACATTTTATAAATAGCATGAGCTGTATCCAGGTTTTTTTGGGCCGTATCACTTATCCAGGAAGTGAACAGGCCAATAAATCCCGCCATTACGAGTATGATCAGAAACTTTTTCATATTAGTTAATTTTTTATATTAATGATAAAGAATTACGAACAGATCCTCTCCTTACATTTTAGTTGAATCTTTAGGTTGGTCTGTCATTTTAGTATCTGTGGATGATTGCTGGGGCATCATCTTCATCACATCCCCGGTGAAAATAAAGCTCCAGTGATCCGTTGATTTTCCGTCTTTGAATTTTGAAAGCTCAATGGCATTCATTGTATAGTCCTGACCCGCTTTCATACCCATCATATCGACATTCATTTTTCCGCTTTCCTTCATCCAGGACATCACATAATCATCATCAGCCAGTTCTTTTACAACAACATTTTTCATATTACTCATCGATTTACTCATCATGGCAAACATAGCTTTGATGCTGTCCAATCCTTTTACATCACCACTCATACCGGCATGGTCTACAGCATCGGCGGCAATATAATCACCCACTTTGCTCCAGTCACCTGTTTCAAACATGTGGCTGATCGCGTGCATGGCATCCACGTTTTTCTTGGTGGTATCGCTCATGCCTCCACCGCCGGAATCCTTGCTTTTACAGGAAACCAAAAAAATCGTGGCAACAGCAGATAAAATAAAAAGAAACTTTTTCATGTTAGTATATTTTGGGTTTAAAAAAAATGACAAGCAAAATGAGTAGGATTTCTACGACACAAACCGGGGCAATTTTCAGCAGGGGGGTATAGTCATGTAAAGGAAGTCTAAGGTATAAAAGTTTATGATATAATATGATAAGGTAGATTTTTTTTTATTAAGGGGGCCATCCAGGGCATTTCCGGCTCTCCAAGCCCGAAATGCAGTAACTTTCTCCTCCTTAAAACCAAACTAATGAGAAAATTATTTCCCCTCCTGTTTTTCTGTTGTGTTACCCTTCTTGCATCCGCCCAGGAAAAATTGGATGTGGATGTGATCAATAAGATCAAAGATGAAGGCACTAAGAACTCCAAAGTGATGGATATCGCCTTTCATTTGACTGATGTCAGCGGACCCAGACTTACTGCTTCGCCCGGTTTTATGCGTGCAGCTAACTGGGCCAAAGAAGAACTGGGGAAAATTGGTTTGGTAAATGCAAACCTTGAGCCCTGGGGTGAGTTTGGCAAAGGCTGGCAGCAGGAGCGTTGTTATGTGGCTATGATTTCCCCATATTATGTTCCGTTAATGGCTATTCCTCGGGCATGGACAGGCAGTACTCCAGGTAAAAAAATGTTTACGGGGGAAATCGTATTAGTAAAAGCTAAAGACACCGTAGAACTGATGCAATATTCAGGCAAACTTAAAGGGAAAATTGTAATGGTATGGTCGCCTGCAGTACTAAAACCTTCTTTTGAGCCCAATGCCCAACGTTATGCTGACAGTTCACTGGATAAAATGGCCAGGGCAGCAGGGGGTCAGCAAGGAAACCGGCCCCGGGCGCAAATGGATTCCACACAAAGGGCGGCCATGCAAGGCCGTCAGGCCCTGCAGAGGAAGTACAACGATTTTTACAACACAGAGAAACCTGCTTTGGTATTGACCATGAATGCCAGCGGTAATGAAGGGACTATTTTTGTTCAAAACGGAGGTTCTTATGCAAAAGATGCGGAAGAAGGCCCTGCCATGGTCATGCTTTCAAGCGATGATTATTTAAGATTACAGCGATTGGCAGACGCCGGTATCAAAGTGGAACTGGAAGCTGATGTAAAAACAGAATTTTTCAAAGATGACCTTCAGGGGTATAATGTGGTGGCCGAGATCCCGGGCACGGACCCGGTTCTCAAAGATGAATTGGTCATGCTGGGTGGCCACCTGGATTCCTGGCATGGAGCGACGGGAGCGACTGATAATGCCGCCGGTTGTGCCGTGATGATGGAAGCGGTTCGTATCTTAAAAGCGATCGGTGTTCAGCCTCGCCGGACGATCCGTATTGCTTTGTGGAGCGGTGAAGAAGAGGGTTTATTTGGATCTCGCAATTATGTAAAGAACCATTTTGCTGATCCGGCAAAAATGGAACTTAAACCTGAGCATGCAAAAGTTTCGGCCTATTTTAACCTGGACAATGGCAGTGGTAAGATAAGAGGTGTATACCTGCAGGGAAATAAGAACGCGGGGCCCATTTTTCAGCAGTGGCTGACTCCTTTTAATGATATGGGCGCCAAGACTATCACGATCAATAATACCGGCGGTACGGATCATCAGTCCTTTGATGCGGTGGGAATTCCCGGTTTTCAATTTATTCAGGATGCATTGGAATATGATACCCGAACCCATCATACTAATATGGATACTTATGATCATCTGGTGCCGGACGATCTGAAACAGGCGGCTGTTATTGTTGCAACCTTTGTTTATAATACGGCCCAGCGGGATGAAAAAATTCCCAGGAAGGATCTGCCAAAACCGGCTCAGCCAAGAGGATTTTAAAACTTGGCGGGGTTGATTATTGTGATTTGTTTTTTGTTAACGGGTTCTCATAAATGAACCGGACCATTGCATTCCTTTGTTCATCGGAAGTAAGATAAAGCTGATAACGCTTATCATTTGCATAAACGATCATCAATGCCGTATTAGGGGGAATCGTACCCATGTTCTCACCCACCATGATCACTTCCTGTTCGTGCCGGTTCAGGTCAATCTTGACGGTCATGGAAATTGGTTTGACACCTAACATTTTATTCGATATCACCTGTACATTATTTACATAGACTGAAATGATATCGCCATCGATGATCCCATTATCATAAAAATCAAGTTTGATCGTGCCGGTATCCACTTTAATTTCTTTTACCAGTTCCGCTTTTCGGTTGGTAAGCAAGGGGGGTAATTTCAATTCAGGCTTGAATGTGGATTTGTCAAAACGGGTCAATACAATGGTGCCTGGAGGACAGGCCGTTTTGCCATCCATGGTTTTGCCGGACCAGGAACCCCGGAGTTGTTCTTCGGTGACCACATTGCCCCCACCTTTATGATAGGAGAGTGAATATTTTTTTATACAAGGAACACAATCGCCGGGAATATGAAACGTGGTAACACCAAGCTCGGTGATCAGGATACTGTTACTATCCTTTCGGTAATCCCCTTCAAAAGTTTCCTTCACATAATTGCTTGTATCGGAATAATGGTAAGATACCCCGGTAATTTTTGTACCGGCCACCTGTAACTGCAATTCAATATTATATACCGGGAAACAGCCGCCTGGTTCCATAACGAGTTTGCCCTTCCAGATACCATTAATATCCTGCGCCCGGGCAAGCCCGCAGATAAAAAGCATGCTCCATAAGATAATTTTTCGCAACATTATTCAGGAAAAATAGATGAAAATACGGATGGGTATTTAAAAAATTACAGAAACGGCAATGAATATTAAGGCGTCATCAGGAATTCCGATGCCAAAGCGATTCCTTCCCTATCCGTAAAACCCTGAATAATCTCCGCGCAGTCCTTGATCATTCATTTAGGTTTCTGGTATTTGAACCTCACCACGGCATTTTTCTGTTCACTAGACGTGATCTGTACATTGAAACGTTGCTCGCCTGATTCAACAATCATCAACGCGGTGTTCGGTGGGATCAGGCCCTCGTTTAAAGCAACCATTACCAGCTCATGCTCGGAATTGTCTTCATCCATTTTCAATTTAATGATCAGGGGAACCGTAGACAAACCTTTATTGGAAAGTACCAGTTTATTATCATAATAAACTGAAATGGAGTCACCATCCACTTCACCGTTATCATATAATTTCACGGTCACATCCTCATTATGCACCGTTAGCTCTTTCATCAATTCGTTAGAACGGTCTTTTAGTACAGCAGGTTTGACTACCACTACCGGCGGGTTCGTTTTTATAACAGGTGTTGTGATCTTATTTGAATCAATTATTGATTTTGTAACTGGAGGTTTATTGGTTTTAACTACTGCTTTTGTAAAGGATGGTTTGCTCACTGTTGGCTTTTTGTCGGGAGGCGACATTTTTGTTTTTGTAATATCTTTTTTTATCGGCGTCTTATTGAGGATGATCGGGGCTTTTTTTGTAAAAGAAGTGATAGTGGTTTTTACAATGGGCTTTTTGATCACGGTTGTTTTATTGTTAGGGGTCCGGGACTTTGCTTTCACAATATCTTTTTTTACCGGGGGTTTTTTTACCAGAGTTGGGTTTTTTACCGGCGGCTTATTGAGAATAACAGGAGTGGTAATTGGTTTATCACGTAAAAATGGTTCCACATAAAAATCAGAGGTGCTCACCTTTCGGAGGTAAACCTTTCCACCACCGCAGTTATCCCCTTGTTTATTCATAAAGCCTGCTTTCTCAAACTTACTGGTAAAAGTTCCTTCGAGGAATTCTTCTTTACCGGAACGATCATATGATAAAATGCAATTCATAATGCATGCTTGTGAGCCACCAGCCATACGAAGTTCTATAGTTTTAATTTCCCTGATCAATGCACTTTGCCCATCTCTATTAAAATTACCGGTAAGCGTGGCTTTACCATAAAACACCGTGCTGTGATAAGAATAAGAAACCCCGGTAACAGTATTGCCGGATTGTTTAACCTGCAGTTCAAACTTGTATTGGTCAAATGATTCAGTAATAAAATAGCCGCGCCAGATACCCGTGATGTCCTGTGCAGACGAAGGGAAATGCATGAACGGGATCAGCAAAAAAAATAACAGTAAATGCCTGGCATTAGTCCGTTTCATCAGTAATCAAAACTAATAAATAAGTCTGTATCTGTTATTTGCACAGGAGCAATAGTTTGTTAATTTTCGCTGGCCGGATTTTTCCAATGCCGGTGAATCGATCTCCGTTGGCCGGTTGTTTTTTTCCATCCTTTATTCCTGCTCAATTTGGTTTTACCCGGGATCATGATCCGGATTTCTTTACTACAAAAAATTGGGTTATTTAATCCACTTAATACAACTCCGTCTTTAGCCGGACTTTGCTAAATTTGCACACAATTAAAATAGTAAAACACAGCATGATCAATATTACACTCCCGGATGGGGCGGTCAGGCAATATGAAGAGGGAGCAACTGCTCTGGAAATTGCAAAATCAATATCTGAAGGATTGGCCAGGAAAGTTTTAGCTGCAAGCGTGAATGGACAGGTCTGGGATGCTACCCGGCCTATCCGCGAAAACGCAACCCTGAAACTACTGACCTGGAATGATATGGATGGCAAAAGCACCTTCTGGCATTCCTCCGCCCACCTTATGGCTGAGGCGGTTGAAACAATGTTTCCCGGAGTCAAATTCTGGGTAGGGCCCCCGGTAGAAAATGGATTTTATTATGACATGGACCTCGGTGACCGGAAAATGAGTGAGGAGGATCTGGCTGCGTTGGAAAAAAAGATGAATGAACTGGCAAAACATAACAGCCATTATATCAGAAAAGAAATATCAAAACCGGAGGCTGTCAAATATTTTGCAGATAAAGGGGATGAGTATAAACTGGATTTGCTCAGCGGATTAAATGATGGAGAGATCACTTTTTACACTCAAGGGAATTTTACTGATCTCTGTCGGGGCCCTCATATTCCCAATACCAGTTTTGTCAAAGCTATAAAACTAACAAGCATTGCAGGCGCTTACTGGAAAGGCGATGAGAAAAATAAGATGCTCACCCGGGTGTATGGGATCACCTATCCTTCACAAAAAGAACTGGATGAATATCTCCTGATGCTGGAAGAAGCAAAAAAGCGTGACCATCGCAAATTGGGGAAAGAACTCAGCATCTTCACGATGGATGATGATGTGGGGCCAGGGCTTCCTTTGTGGATGCCAAATGGAACGATCATTATCGAAGAATTAGAAAAGCTGGCGAAGGAAACAGAGTTGGCAGCGGGGTATAAACGGGTAGTTACACCCCATATTGCAAAGGAAAGTATGTATATCACCAGCGGGCACTTACCATATTACCAGGATAGTATGTTCCCGCCTATGGAACTGGATGGAATAAAATATTACCTGAAGGCCATGAACTGCCCTCATCACCATAAGATCTTTGGGGCGGAACCCAAAAGTTATAAGGACCTTCCTTACCGCCTCGCCGAATACGGGACCTGTTATCGCTATGAGCAAAGTGGCGAATTGTTCGGGTTGATGAGAGTGAGATGTCTCCATATGAATGATGCGCATATATACTGTACCAAAGAACAATTCTATGAAGAGTTCAAAGCGGTAAATGAGATGTACCTGAAGTATTTTAAAATATTCGGTATTGACAAATATGTAATGCGATTATCGCTTCATAACCCGGCAAAATTGGGACAGAAGTATGTGAATGAGCCGGAATTATGGAAAGAGACGGAAGAACTGGTAAGGGATGTATTGATTAGGACTAAGACTCCTTATATAGAAGTACAGGATGAAGCAGCATTCTACGGACCCAAAATTGATGTGCAGATCTGGAGTATCATCGGCCGGGAGTTTACCCTGGCAACAAACCAGGTGGATTTTGCGCAGGGTCGGAGCTTTAAACTGGAGTATACAAACCAGGACAACAAAGCCGAAACCCCGTTGATCATTCACCGGGCACCATTGGGAACGCACGAACGTTTCATTGGTTTTTTGCTGGAACATTATGCCGGTAAATTCCCGTTGTGGCTGGCGCCGGTGCAGGTAAAATTGTTGCCCATCAGTGATAAGTTCCTCGACTATGCAAAATTGGTTTCAGATAAACTGAAAAAAGCAGATATTCGTGCCGAGGTAGATGACCGGAACGAAAAGATCGGCAAGAAGATCCGCGATACCGAACTGATGAAAGTTCCTTACATGCTGGTAGTAGGAGAGAAAGAAGTAAACGAGAATAAAGTGGCCGTAAGAAGACGTGGCAAAGGAGATACCGGTGTTAAAAGTGTTGATGATTTTTTGAAAGATGTGGTTGAAGAGATCCTGGAAAAAAGAAATGAATGATAAAGTCAAAAATGTCAAATCAGTCATATATGTCAATTTTATTAATAGAATCGATTTGGCTATTATGACTCATTTTGACTTGAATGATTTCCTCAAATCCTGTATGAGGAGTATAATTATAAATCAATTAATACCCCCCTTCAGGGGCTGGGGGTTAAACTAAAAACAGTAAATGGCAGTACCACAAAAAGGCGGATTCAACAGGCCCCCCGGCGGCGGATTTAAAAAACCCGGCGGTGGCGGATTTAACAAAGGCGGTTTCAGGGGCAGATTTGTTCCCCGCAGGGAAGCAGAACATCGTATTAATCATTTTATCCGGGTTCCCCAGGTACGATTGGTAGGTGAAAATGTAGAGGTCGGTATATACAGTATCCAGGATGCATTGAAAATGGCGCAGGACCAGGAACTGGACCTGGTTGAAATTTCTCCAACAGTTGACCCGCCGGTTTGCAAGATCATTGATTATAATAAATTCCTCTACGATAAAAAGAAGAAAGAAAAGGAGATGAAGGCAAAAAGCAAGGTCTCCGAAGTGAAAGAGATCCGTTTTACACCCAATACTGATGATCATGATTTCGACTTTAAAGCCAAACATGCACAGGGCTTTTTAAAAGATGGCAATAAAGTAAAAGCTTATGTACAGTTTAAAGGACGCGCCATCCAGTTCCAGGACAGGGGTCAGTTATTGCTCCTGAAATTTGCTGAACGCCTGGCTGAAGTAGGAGTACTGGAAAGCATGCCAAAAATGGAAGGAAGACGGATGCTTGCCATGTTTGCGCCAAAAGGAAAGAAAAAAGCATAAGATTAAATTGCGATATGAACCCGTCCTACCTCAAGCCGGATGGGTTTATTATTTTTAATATATGAACCGCGGCCCAATCTTTTGTTTGAAACACTAACACAAAATTCGGACAATATCCAGACTGAATCATCGCTTTCCGTATCTTGAGACACTTATAAATAAAACTGCTATTTATGAAATTTTCAATTTCCCGGTCAATTCTTTTATTTGGCACTTTGGTTATTTCGGTGACTGCCCTGGCGCAGCAACCAACAATACCTCGTGATACGACTAAAAAGTTACCCCCCCAGGCCTCCCTCGGACCCAAACCCTATAAAGAAGTAATTACAGATAAAGCGGTTACGCGCTCCGGTTTTTTCAAGGTCGATAAGGTTGATGACAAATATTATTTTGAAATCCCGGATGCTATGCTAAATCGTGAAATCCTCGTGGTGAATCGCCTTTCCAAAACGCAGGTAGGTATGGGTTATGGTGGCGACCAGATCGGGCAGAATGTTGTTCGATTTGAAAAGGGGCCTAACAACAAAATATTCCTGCGTACCATTTCCTATGCCGTGTATGCAAAAGATTCCACCTCACCGATGTTCTCCTCTGTCAGTAATTCCAATGTCCAGCCTATCGCTGCGGCGTTTGATATCAAAGCCTTCACGAAAGATTCCAGCGGCAGTGTTATTGAAATTACGGATTTCATTAATGGCGATAACGAAGTATTATTTTATAGCAGTGCGACGAAGTCATCGCTGAGAATAGGATCACTGCAAACAGACAAATCATATATCGTGAGTGTAAAACCATATCCCATCAATATTGAGATTACTACGGAAAAAACCTATAGCAGAACTCCGGCACCTCCCGGTAGCAGTAGTGCGGGCGGGGCTCAATCCGGTAACCTGACCGTTGAATTGAACAGTTCGTTTGTTCTGTTGCCAAAAGTTCCCATGCAGGCAAGACATTTTGATGCAAGAGTAGGTTATTTTACTGTGGGCTATACTGATTTTGATGCTAACCCACAGGGGGTGAAATCGATCAGCATTGCCAAACGGTGGAGACTTGAGCCGAAAGATGAGGATATGGAAAGATATAAGAAGGGAGAACTTGTTGAACCTAAAAAACAAATAGTTTTTTACATTGACCCGGCCACTCCCAAAAAGTGGATACCTTACCTGGTACAAGGTATAAATGACTGGCAGGTTGCATTTGAACAAGCCGGATTCAAAAATGCGATTATAGGTAAAATGGCGCCCACCAGTGCTGAGGATAGTACCTGGAGCCTTGAAGATGCCCGCAATTCTGCTATTGTTTACAAACCTTCAGATATTGCCAATGCCAGCGGACCCAGCATTTCTGATCCCCGTAGCGGCGAGATCATAGAGAGTCATATCAACTGGTATCATAATGTGATGGAGTTGATACGGAGTTGGTACATGATACAGGCTGGACCCAGTGATTCCCGGGCAAGGCAAATGGTATTCCCGGATGAATTAATGGGACAGCTGATCCGTTTTGTTTCGTCCCATGAAGTAGGTCATACATTGGGGTTACGTCATAATTTCGGATCAAGTTCTTCAGTTCCGGTTGAAAATCTGCGTAACAAAGCCTGGGTAGAAGCAAATGGGCATACCCCTTCCATTATGGATTATGCCCGTTTTAATTACGTGGCTCAACCAGAAGATAATATCAGCCCAGTGGGTTTATTTCCTCGTATCGGCGATTATGACAAGTGGGCGATTGAATGGGGTTACAGGCTTTTCCCGGAATACAAAAGTCCGGAAGCGGAAAAATCCCATTTGAATCAATGGGTGATGGAGAAATTAAAAAATCACCGGTTGTGGTGGGGTGATGGTGAATCTAACCAAGATGATCCACGTTCTCAAACAGAAGACCTTAGTGATGATCCGATCAAGGCCAGCCTGTATGGTATAAAAAACCTGCAGCGCATCGTTCCGCAACTGATACAATGGACCAGGCAAGATAATGAGGATTATGAAAACCTGAATGAAATCTATAATCAGGTAAGTGGCCAGTTTGCCCGTTATATGGGTCATGTTTCCAGGAATGTGAGCGGTATATATAAAACTCCCAGGGTAGTAGAAGACAGTGGACCTGTTTATGAATATGAGCCAAAGGCTAAACAGGCTGATGCTGTTGGTTTTCTGAACCAACAATTGTTCAGTACACCCGTCTGGCTGATCAATAATGATATTTTTTCGAGAACCGGCGGAAACCCTCTCACTATTATTGGTAATATCCAGGATGGAACACTGAACCGTTTATTTGGCGCAAACACGTTGAGCAAACTGATACAGGCTGAAAATGCGAACGGCAACAATGCCTATAAAATAACCGACCTATTTAGTGATCTGAAAAAAGGAATATGGGCCGAACTGAGTACGAAAAAGCCTATCGATGTATATCGCAGAAACCTGCAAAAATCATATATCAGCATCCTAGATAATTTGTTGAATCCGGCCCAGGTTACTATTACTATCGGAGCAGGCGGCGGATTTGGAACCCAAGCACCGGTTAACACAGATAAATCGGATATTAAGAGTGTGGTGAGAGCCCATCTGACTGCTTTGAAAACTGAAGTCAGCAATGCAGCAGCTGGTAGTTCAGACCCAATGACCAAATATCACTTGCAGGATATATTAAAAAGAATTGATAAAGCTTTGAATCCCAAAGGTTGAGGATTTTTTCATTTATATGATTTAAAGACGGGATCCAAGCCTTGGATCCCGTCTTTTTCTTTTATAATAGCTTGCCGGTTTGGTACACTCCCTTATCTTTGCACTCCGTTTGAAAAAACGTCCCTCGTTTCACTCGGGAAGACAATACAAATCGTGATTGTCATTCCGAAGGAAGTGAGGAATTGCCTGAAGAGGTTCGACAAGGATCCCCCGGTGGGGAACGCCTCAAGGGTATCATAATTAATACTGGGTAAAATGCCTAAAGTAAAAACGAATTCCAGTGCCAAAAAACGTTTCAAAGTGACCGGCACGGGGAAGATCATGCATCAAAAAGCTTTCAAACGTCATATCCTGACAAAGAAATCCAAAAAGCGTAAACGTAACATGCGGAAGGATGGAATGGTGGCAGATTCACACCTACACTTTGTAAAACGTCTGTTGCGTCTTAAATAAGTTAAAGAGGTCAAAAAGTCAAAAGGGTCAATGTGGACTCCCTGACTGATTTGACATCTATGACTTATCTTACTTTCTTACTAAAAAGATTTTCAACTTTAAACTTCTTTACATATGCCTCGTTCAAAAAATGCCGTAGCCTCCAAGGCCCGCCGCAAAAAAATATTAAAACAAGCCAAAGGTTTCTATGGGAAACGTAAAAATGTACTGACCGTTGCCAAGAACGTAGTGGAAAAAGGGATGACCTATATGTTTGTAGGGCGCAAACTGAAGAAAAGAGAATACCGTTCATTATGGATCGCGCGTATCAATGCCGCAGTTCGTGCAGAAGGATTGACTTATTCGGAATTCATCAACAAATTGCAGAAGAAAGGCATTGAACTCGACAGGAAAGTATTGGCCGACCTGGCCATGAACAACCCTGAAACTTTTAAGAGCCTGGTTGATTCGGTAAAAAATTGATTTTAACCCAGGATATTCAAAGAGGATAGCACATTTCACAATAGCCTCGCAACCTGCGGGGTTATTTTATTTAAAAATGTCCTGGCTAAACGGTAACCTTTGAAAGTTTTTATTGGGGAAATAATACAATGGATAAATAATTACTATGCTCGGGAGCAAAAGCGGCAACATTGGGCCCGCCGATCCATATTAATTGTAATTTAATAGAAAGTGTTCCGGCGGACATGACCGCTGCCTTCTTTGTGACACAGCGGGAAGGAACATCCAGGTTTATGTATTGATGATTAAACAGGATTTTGAGTTCCGGGGGCCGGGCATCCGATTTAATCAGCATATTGTACCAGGGATGCTTTAAACATCAGGTATTGGTTTTTATATTTGTTATAAGCCGCCGGGTTCTTATATTTTATACCTACTACCCATTTGGTGTTGGAGGTTTCATTCCATGTTTCCTGGTACATCCGGGTATAGCTCCCGTTTTTTGACGCAATGGTCCACCATTTAATTTGCTTGTCCCCTTCGGTTTGTTTTTTTGTGTTTACTAGTTTTTCGCTTTTTTGCAGGGCAATATCATTGGCTTCCCCGTTCCATTGGGGGGAAAAAATATAAAATTCAACGATTCCGTCAGGGGATCTAAAGAATACACTTTCATATCTATTAGCGTCGCTGGGTGATTTTTGGGAAGGCTTGACAAAGAAGCCGGCTGGATATTTAATTTCAAACCATGCTCCTTTATAGGTTTTTGCTTGCGAAGATGACAGCAAGGCCAGGCAAACGGAGATTATCAGGGTATATATATTCTTCATCTTTCTATTTTTTAAAAAGGCAGATCCTGTTTCAGGATTTATTATCCTTCCGAGTAAAGAAATTTGAATGCAGTTCCGTTCCAGTATATATAATAGCCTCCCGCATCCTGGTTATTGACCTCAATGGTATCATTCTTCACTTTTATTTTCTTATTATCATCTTTTTCATCATGGCCCCCGATTATTGACGATTTTGGTGTCAATGTGAGTAGCGAATGTGAAAATGAAAATTCATCAATAAATACAATGTTGCCATCGGCCGGCAGGATGGCGATCCTTGTAACTAAATTCTCATAACTGACCTCGTCATTTGTAACGATGGCTGCATAATCCATTTTATTATCTCCATTGAAATCACCCTTGATGATAAAAGGATAGTTTGGATCCTTTTTCCTTCCGGCGGTTAAAAAATATTCGAAGTCGTGTTTTTCCCATTTGGCCTGTTTATCGGTAAGGACGTGCCATTTACGTCCGGGTCTGGCTAATAGAAGTTTATTCACTATTTCTTCTTCCGAGGCACCTGTGGCCGATGGCATGCTGTCATTGATGACTGTTGTTTTTGACTTATTTGTTGTTCCCGTGTCAGTTTTAGTTTTAGTAGTGTCGCTATTTGTACTCAGCGAATCCTTTGATGGTTGCTTCTTGTCGCCGGTATTTTGTCCGCAGGACAACAGGAAACAGGCTGAAAAAATAATAAGTACCCGCATTCGATAGATTTGTAAGGTTATATAACTGTTTCGGCCGGGTAGTCGCCGGGAGCGGTGAACCTGATTTAAAGATAATAAAGTTCGAAATATATTGATTTATTGTATTAGCCAATCATAAACTGCCGTCATAGAAGTAATAACATGATATTGAAACCCCTGTTGACAGCAATAGTTTCCCGGAATTTACCCCATTCGGTATATTCCGATTGCAAAAGTTATTTCCATCTGATTACTTATATGCAATACATGCACTGGAAGGTCCCGCTAAAGATATGATGGCTGTATCCCTGAAACCGACGAGCTTGGCCCACCTGGAAAAATCAGAAAAAGTATAGTCAAACCCATTACCCGTCTCGATCAGCATATTCAGGCTCATCATGAGTCCGAGGATATTTTCCTTACGATCCTCATCGATCACATTCTCAATAGCTATGAAAGCGCCATACGGAAGAAGAGCCTCAAAAGCTTTTTGCATCAATAGTATTTTTTTATCCTCATCCCAGTCATGCAGAATGTTCCCCATCGTTATAATATCCGCAGGGGGTAACGGATCGGTAAAGAAATCACCGCTGGCAGTTTTTACTTTGTCCCCTAACCCGAAATTGGCAATATTGGCGTTTGCAATAGGTTCAACGGGAGGAAGATCAAAACTTATGCATTGCATATGGGGCTGGTGACGGGCAACCATAATGGAAAGAAAGGCAGCGGAGCCACCTGCATCCGTGAGTGTTTTATATTTCGAAAAATCAAACTTATGTGCAAACACCATAAAATTTCCTTTCTGTATGCCACTCATGGCGTTTGTGAACTCCTCTAATTTTTCAGGTGTTTTATACAATTCGTCAAAGGGGTGTTCAACACCCTCACTGAACTCGTTTTGTGCAAGTCCTGTCAACAGCCCGTTTTCAAGGTTCCCCCAAAAACGGTAAAGCCTGTTGTTGAGCATTTCCAGCAAACCTCCTATATAGGAAGGTTTCTTTTTATCAAGAAAAAAACCGGCATCAAGGCCATTGGAATACCTGGCCAATTCGAGCAATCCATCCCTTTGTAAAAATCCAAAAGCGGATAAGGTATCCAGGAAATCATACACATGGCGGTAGGAGCAGTTCAATTTCAATATTTCTTTTATTTGTCCGGCTGACATGTTCCCTTTTTCGTCGAGCAATGTAAATAATTCAAATTTTACAGCCGCTAAAAGGATCTTCGATGCCCAAAAGCCTGTTCCGATATGCATGATTTTTCCCGGTGTAGGTTGTAATGGAGCCTTTGTTTGTTCCATGTGGTTTGATTATTTATGGTTAAGGATGGGTGATGTAAAAAATCCGGTCAAGTCCTGCCCTTGAGCCGTGAGGGCTTCAGGGGTGCCTGGTTTAAATCGGAAGATAATATTTTTTACCCCATGAATTTGCTAATCCTCTACATTTGTAACCTTTCCTGCATTGCTTTTGCGATGCCTTGCAGGCAGGGGAAAAAATATTACTGGTCCAACCCACCTTTCAGCGATGACAAACTCTTACCACGACCTTGTAAAGCAAACCTTTAATTTTCCGCAGGAAGGAATTGAAGTGGAGGATAGCAATCTTTATTTCAATGGCCTCGATCTGAAAGCCCTGATCTCCAAGTATGGCACACCCATGAAGCTGACCTACTTGCCCAAGATCGGTATGCAGATCAAAAAGGCAAAGACAATGTTTGCAGCAGCATTTAAAAAACATAAATACGAGGGTAAATATTATTATTGTTACTGTACCAAAAGCTCGCATTTCAGTTTCATCGTGGAAGAAGCACTGAAAAGTGATATTCATCTCGAAACATCCTATGCTTACGATATCGAGATCATCAAAAAGCTGTACGAGAAAAAGAAGATCACTAAAGATATATTTATCATCTGCAATGGTTTCAAGCAGAAAGGGTACACAAGGCGGATCGCTCATCTCCTTAATACCGGTTTCACGAATGTGATCCCCGTATTGGACAATAAGGAAGAATTGAAAGAATATGCCAAATCCGTGCGGGTCCCTTTCAAATTAGGTATCCGGGTGGCAGCAGAAGAAGAACCGAACTTTCCTTTTTATACATCCCGGCTGGGTATCCGGACCAAGGATATCCTCGAATTTTATGTGGACAGGATCGAAGGGTATGAAAGCAAGTTCCAGCTGAAAATGCTGCACATTTTTTTGAATAAGGGCATTAAGGATGATATTTATTACTGGAGTGAACTAAACAAGGTCATTAACCTGTATTGCCAGCTAAAAAAGATCTGTCCCGAACTGGACTCCATCAATATCGGTGGAGGGTTTCCGATCAAGCATTCGCTGGGGTTTGAATATAATTACCAGTTCATGATCAATGAAATTGTGAGTAATATCAAATCAGCCTGCAAAAAAGCCAAGGTTCCCATGCCGAATATCTTTACCGAGTTTGGTAGTTATACGGTGGGTGAGAGCATGGCCCATATTTTTAGTGTAGTGGCAGAGAAAGTACAGAATGATAAGGAAACCTGGTATATGATCGACTCATCCTTTATCACTACCTTACCGGATACCTGGGGTATCGGGGAAAAGTTCCTGATGTTACCGATCAATAAATGGGACCAGGATTATCAACGGGTTGTATTGGGAGGCATGACCTGTGACAGCCATGACTACTACGATTCAGAAGAACATATCAACGAAGTTTTCCTGCCCAAGACCAATAATGGTACTGAACCATTATATGTAGGCTTTTTTCATACGGGAGCCTACCAGGACCAGATCAGTGGATACGGAGGAATTAAGCATTGCCTCATCCCTTCACCCAAACATGTGATTGTGGGGCATGACCGCAACGGCAAATTAGTGGATTGGCTGTATGCTAAGCAGCAAACGGCACAAAGCATGCTGAAAATACTGGGATATAAATAAAGATACTGGATAGCAGATATTAGATGCTGGATACTACATAAAAAGCCATTCAGTTTTTGTGGTAATATCCAGCATTCGGCATCTAGTATCCAGCAACTAACAAAAGAAGCCCTTTTGCTGAAGAGGATCAGAACTGAATACGGCTACAGTAATATTTTCAATGCAAAAGGGCTTGGTATCATGAGGATGTGCCGGGATTTCAATTTAACGACGTCTCCTGGAATTATACCCCTTGTCGTGCCTCTTCCATTCATTATACTCCCGCTGGTCGTAATGAACCCTGTTGATATAGGATCTATCCAGGTAAAACCGGTCGTCATAGCCTTTCCAATAAAGGTAACCCTGGGGTGAACGGTAATAGTACCTTCCATCGGGATACCTGCTCATAGCAAAACCCGGGAATGGACTAATAATCAACGAAAATGTATTTCCGTAACGTGGGGGAGGTGTTTGTGAATAATATCCACGCCCGGGACTACAACTTGTAATAAGTAAGGCCATTGAAGAGATCAATAGCGCTGATAAAATAGATACTCTTTTCATACCTGTCGTTTTAGTTTAATAATTGAAACTTTTTTATTGACGATAATAAAATGACCACAGGCGTTGGTTTTTTGTTAATCTCTGGTTTTCTTATTTCTTACTTCCCCTGGATTTCCGTTTTTGGCAACCGGTTCAGTTGATACAGGGTTTGTCTTTTCCACACCGGGCCGAAGAAGTGTAGTATCGGGAATAGCGGGAATTGTTTTTGCCAGCTTATCCAGCAAGATCGTCTGGCTGGTTGTATCCTTATCTTTTATTAGATCCGTGCTTACCCAACTCTCTTTCCCTGCTTCAAGACTATCCAGCTCAAGAAACCGGAGAACTACGGCCTGGCTGTCTTTTACTTCCTGTCCCCGCGGTCCGAATAGTTTACTGGTATATTCTTTACTGGCGGCACAGCCGGTTACCAATGCCACTATCATGATCAAAATCACCGTCTGTACAATTCTACCTGTTTGCATGGTAAGAGGATTTATTTTTATGTATATAACCTGAACGCATTTATATCCCAATTCATTTGCCATAAAATCTTAAAATTGATTAGCATGAAATACTTTGTCATACTCTTAACAGTACTGATTGTGGCAAACCGATCCCGGGCACAGACAACAGAAGATTCGGTAAAATCGGTTATCAACAAATTATTCACAGGGATGAAGAACGCCGATACGGGATTGGTGAAAAACAGTTTTGCCGATAGCATCGTTTTCCAGACCATCATGAGAAACAAAGCAGGGAGCATGGTGGTCGGAAATGAATCGCCGGCAGATTTCATTGATTTTATTGGCAAACAATCTCCCGGTGCTTGTGATGAAAGGATAATATTTGAAACCGTAAAAACAGATGGTCCGTTGGCAATGGCCTGGACCCCGTACAATTTTTACCTGAATGGCAAGTTCAGCCATTGCGGGATAAATTCATTTCAACTGGTACGTTTTAACGGTGACTGGAAGATCCAGTATATCATTGATACGAGAAGGAGAGAGGGGTGTAAGAGTGAGTAGTGAATAGGGAATAGTGAATAGTGATTGGTGAATGGGGAGTGGTGAATAGTGAAAAATGAACGATACTGATCTTTATAGTTTATTCTGAAAGCTAGAGCTGTGCGTTGGTGGCCTCCCTAAAGGGGAGGTCGGGAGGGGCCAAAAGAAACCCCTCGTAGAAACGAGGGGTGTAAACCAAAACCAACTGCTTATGAGAAACTTTTACAACCGTTTTTAGGGCAACGGGTAATATCTTATTTAATAATAATTTCTGTCGCTGCTTGTTTGACTATTTCCTTCTTCGGAAGGTTTAATGTCAATACACCATTGATGTAGGATGCCTCGATCTTCGTTGCATCGATCTTGTCATCCAATGTGAAAGATCTCTTAAAAGAACGATAGCTGTATTCCTGGCGGATCTGTTTATCGTTCTCTCCTTTTACTTCATCTTTCTTTTCCGCCGAAATGGTCAACAGGTTCTGATCAAGGTTGATCACAAAATCCGTTTTTTCCATACCCGGGGCTATGACTTCGAGTTGATAACCATTTCCTGATTCTTTGACGTTAACCGGTACCCAGCCCTTTCTTTCGGTTTGGTTAAATTCATTTTTGAAAAAAGCAGGAAGTTCAGTAAAAAGATCATCAACGATAGCGTTAAAGCTTCCTTCAAAAGGTTTCCTGTTAAATTTTACATGTGTCATAATTATATGGTTTTATAGTTTTAAATATTGACGACCCTGACCAATTTTCAAAATATGTACCATAGGGGATTACTCATATTTTTCCTGTCAATTCCGGTTGTTGCGTGAATACCGGGAGACAGAATTTCCGAAAAGGGGAATTTTTGCTGACATAATTTCCTACCGGAAAGACTTCCCCGAACCAATAAAATTTTATGTTACTTTTGTGTTCCATTAAAAAAATAATAAAATGTATCCTGAAGAAATAGTGATTCCCATGAAAGAAGAGCTGACCGAAAATGGTTTTACTGAACTCCTTTCTTCCGAAGAAGTAGAGGCCCAACTGTCAAAAGATGGCACTACCCTTGTCATGATCAATTCAGTTTGTGGTTGTTCAGCCGGTACGGCCAGGCCCGGTTTATTAATGGCAGTGGCTAATGCCGATCCAAAACCCGATTATCTTACTACCAGTTTTGCAGGGTTTGATATTGATGCGGTAAAAACATTGCGCCGGCATCTTGCTCCTTATCCTCCGTCTTCCCCGTCTATAGCCTTATTTAAAAATGGGCAATTGGTACATTTTATTGAACGTCACCAGATCGAAGGAAGACCGGCACAGGTAATTGCCCAAAATCTTATGGGAGCTTTTCAGCAATACTGTAACAAGGAGAAAGCCACGAGCTAATAGCTGCGAGCTACGAGACTGCCCGTTCTTGTTTAATATTAGTATGTTTGGCTCGAAGCTTGAAGCTCGCAGCTCATAGCTCGCAGCTCATAGCTCACCGCTCATAGCTCACCGCTTTCCCTTATATTCGCTCCGACTTTAACCAATAGGCTCATTCATGTATCCCAACCTTTATTACGCCTTTAAGGACCTTTTTGGTGTAGAATGGAAATTTCTCCGTTTTGTCAATTCGTTTGGTTTTTTCGTAGCTATCGCCTTTATTATTTGTGCTGTTGTACTCGCCAATGAACTGAGGCGTAAAAGCAAACAAGGATTGTTTCAGCCAACGGAAATGCAGGTAATGGTGGGTCAGCCTGCCACCCCGATTGACCTGGGGCTTAATTTTTTACTTGGCTTCCTGCTGGGCTATAAGATATTAGCGCTTTTTATTATGGATAGTTCCGCTACAGATGATCCGCAGGAGTTTATTTTCTCGCGGCTTGGAAGCTGGCCTGCGGGAATTGGTCTGGGTCTATTCTTTGCCGGGTTAAAATGGTGGGATAAACACAAACAAAAGCTTGCAAAACCAGAGAAAAGAACGGTTCGTATCTGGCCACACGACAGGGTAGGAGAGATCACCATTATTGCCCTTGTTTTTGGATTATTAGGGGCAAAGCTTTTCGATATATTTGAAAACTGGTCTGGCTTTTTGAATGATCCGGCTTCTTATATTTTTTCTCCAAAAGGACTTACATTTTATGGTGGGTTGATCTGCGCTGCCTTAGCCATCTGGTGGTATGCAAAGAGGCATAAGATCGGTTTCTGGTATTTAAACGATGCCATGGCCCCCACGATGATGCTTGCCTATTCCCTGGGCAGGATCGGTTGCCAGGTTTCAGGTGATGGCGATTGGGGTATTCCGAGCACTAGCCCAAAACCCTTTAGCTGGTTGCCCGACTGGATGTGGTCCTATACTTATCCTCATAATGTGAATGAGATCGGGGTAAAAATTGCCGGTTGCACTGATGCAAAATATTGCAATGAATTGCCTGTAGGTGTCTATCCTACCTCATTTTATGAAATAGTTGGTTGTTTTATTCTTTTCCTTATTATCTGGTCGCTCAGAAAAAAATTCAAAATTCCGGGTACTCTTTTTTGTTTCTATCTTATTCTGAATGGACTGGAAAGATTTTTTATCGAGAAAATAAGAGTGAATATAAGGCTGGATATCTTTGGCTTACACCCAACTCAAGCGGAGCTTATTTCCTGTTTACTCGTTTTGACAGGAATTATTACCTGGGTGATTTTATGGAAAAAAGCGAAGATTCCTGGCATATCACCTGGAACCAACCTGTCGGGAGAATGATCAGATTTCTTTAATAATACGTAGAATCCCCCCAAAATCATTACCCGGCCTGTATTTTGCCTTATAATATAAAGGAAGAAATCGGGTGAGTGAAACTTGTGTGTAATTTTCCCGGCTAATCGTTATGAGATACGGCGAAAAAAAGTTATTTTTGCAGACAGTTCCGGACGGTAAATTCTTCTGAAGCAATTAACTATCCATTTGCAACATTTGGCAAACAAAGACTGTCTATATTCGTTTTTACTTAAACATTATTAGTTATGAGGCAGCTCAAAATTGCTACCCAGATTACCAACAGAGACTCCCAGGCTGTCGAGAAATATTTACAGGAAATTTCCAAGATATCAATGATCACGCCGGAGGAAGAAACCACTCTTGCCCAGCGCATTAAGATGTTCAACCGGAATCCCGTCGATTCTCAAAGAGCATTGGATAAATTGGTTCAGGCGAATCTACGTTTCGTGGTTTCTGTGGCAAAACAATACCAGCACCAGGGTCTGTCTCTGAGTGACCTTATCAACGAGGGTAACCTGGGATTAATTAAAGCAGCTCAGCGTTTCGACGAAACCAAGGGGTTTAAATTCATTTCATACGCTGTATGGTGGATACGTCAATCTATACTTCAGGCCCTGGCCGAACAAGGAAGGTTGGTCCGTTTACCACAAAATAAAATTGGCACCTATAATAAGGCAAACAAAGCGTACATGGCTTTCGAACAGGAACATGAAAGAGAACCCAGTACGGAAGAATTAGCTGAATTGCTCGAAATGAGCGAAACAGAGATCAACAATATCTTCCAGAGCAATACCCGTCATACTTCGCTTGATGCCCCCGTGCATGAAGCAGAAGATGTAGCGATGGGTGATCTGCTGGAAGGAGGTGACGATACAGATGATGATGTCATGAAGGATTCATTGCGAAATGAGATCCGCCGGGTGCTGAAATCACTTAGTCCCCGCGAGGCAGAGATTGTAAACGCTTATTTTGGCCTGGACGGTGAAAATGGTGTAACTATTGAGCAGATCGGCCAGAAATACGACCTGACAAAGGAACGTATCCGCCAGATCAAAGAAAGAGCTATAAAACGTTTACAAAAAGCCCGCTACAGTAGTGCTTTAAAAGCTTACCTGGGTTAAGCAATTTTAAACATCCGGCCTGCTATCTGATGCTGGCCTGGGCGAAGCAGGTAGACAAATAAATTTTAATATATCATTATTCCGGTCCCGGTTTATCCGGGACCGGTTTTTTTAAATAGAGGCTGTCCTGCATGATCACCGGGATTGCATTAATTTTGTTATGGTTATGAATATGCGATCATCACTTTTAGTTACCATTTCCCTGTTAATTTTATCATCCTGTGAAAGGGCCATCCAATTTAAATTGGAAGATGCAACTCCAAAACTGGTGGTGGAGGCTACTATTGAAAACGGGCAACCACCCATGGTGTATCTTTCCAAAAGCATTGGTTTCTTTTCACAGATAGATCCGGGTATACTGGCGAACAGTTTTGTTCACAATGCTGAAGTCTATATTTCCAACGGGGTACTTACACATAAACTGAAAGAATATGCCGTGCCGATTGGTTATTATAGTTTTTTTTATTATTCCATCGATTCTTCGAATTTGCAGACAGCTTTTAACGGCCAATTGAACAGCCAGTATTCTCTAAGGATCGTTTCGGATGGAAAAGAATACACGGCTATTACGCATATTCCAAATACGACCCGACGGATTGATTCTGTTTTCTGGAAACAGGCGCCCGTTGGCAACCCGCCGGAGAAAGTCGTCCTGATGGTTCGGGCTACCGATCCACCCGGTTTTGGCGATTACATACGCTATTTCACCAAACGAAACAGTGAACCTTTTTACCCCGGACTTAATTCTGTTTTTGACGACCAGGTTATTGACGGCACTACTTACGAAGTAGAGGTGGAACGGGGTGTGGACAGGAATCAGACCATTTCTGACGGATATAATTTTTTTGATAAAGGGGATACGGTTACGTTAAAGGTTTGCAATATTGATAAAGCCACATTTGATTTCTGGCGTACTATGGAATTTGCCTATTCCAATGTAGGTAATCCATTTTCTTCACCTACAAAGGTGGTAAGCAATATTAACGGCGGCGGTCTTGGTTATTTTGGGGGTTATGCAGCCCAATACCGTACCCTGATCATTCCACGGTGATCAAGTTCTGTCAAAGACGGATATTTAATAACCGTAAATACAAAAAATATAAAGCCCTTTAGTAGGGTCAGAGTAAGGTTTCGGTAGGGACTCAGTATAGGTAAAAGCATTCAGGATAAGTGTTATAAAGTTAGACATTCGGTTTCCCTGGGGTTTTTATCAGATTTCACTTACAAGGATTTTAAGTTGCCTCGTTGGTCATGCAACTGCGCCTGCCGATTGCTGATTAACCATTAATTTTGCCGATCCCAATACTTCAGGCCAGTTGGTACTGAGCTTATCGAATTATCGGGTCATAAATCAACAGATGAATGGAGACAATTGAAAGGACACACTGCCTGATCATAGGTTCGGGGCCGGCTGGGTATACGGCGGCTATATATGCATCAAGAGCTAACCTGAAACCTGTTTTATACCAGGGTATACAACCTGGTGGACAACTGACCATCACCACAGAAGTAGAGAATTACCCGGGTTATTCGGATGGGGTGCAGGGCCCGGAAATGATGGTGGATTTTGAAAAGCAGGCAGCCAGGATGGGAACTGATATCCGCTATGGCCTGGCTACAAAAGTTGATTTTTCCTCTCGACCCTTTAAAATACAAATCGATGAAGAAAAATGGATAGAAGCGGATTCGGTGATCATTGCGACCGGGGCCTCGGCCAAATGGCTTGGTTTGGAAAGTGAACAACGATTGAACGGTTATGGCGTCAGTGCCTGCGCTGTTTGCGATGGATTTTTCTTCCGGGGTAAAGAAGTAGCGATCGTCGGTGCCGGGGATACCGCCGCGGAAGAAGCTTTATACCTCTCCAAACTTTGCACAAAGGTCCATATGTTTGTCCGTAAAGAGGCGATGCGGGCCAGTAAGGTAATGCAGGAAAGAGTCCTGAAAACGTCCAACATTAACGTTTACTGGAACACCGATACTGATGAGGTGCTGGGAGATAAACATGTGACAGCGGTAAGGATAAAGAATAACAAGAGCGGTGAAACAAAGGAAATTCCTGTCAGTGGGTTTTTTGTTGCTATTGGTCACGAACCCAATTCCGGAATTTTTAGGGGTTTGATTGATATGGATGAAGCCGGATATATTAAAACGACCCCCGGGACATCCAAAACAAATATTGAGGGAGTTTTTGCTTCCGGAGATGTACAGGATAAAGTTTACCGCCAGGCAGTCACCGCGGCGGGTAGTGGTTGTATGGCGGCATTGGATGCAGAGCGATATTTAAGTGCGAAAGGAATACATTAGGGAAATTGAAATGTTGGTCTATATCGGGAGGTAGATTTTATCTGGTTGACATTATTTTCAAGCTATTAATCTTCACAGTAGTTGAAGAAAAGAAACTATTGTGAATAAATTTCCCAATTTTACTCCCGATAATTACCGGAACCATTTCCCCCAATTTTGTAAATGACAAAACAGGTAACAATATCGCTTACTAGGCTTCGTTTTTTTGCACACCACGGGTTCTATGCTGAAGAACGTAAGATAGGTAATGAATTCGAAGTAGAAATTTCGGTTTCCTACATCCCTGAAGATGATATGATAACCGGGCTGGCGGCTACAATAAATTACGAGCAATTATATGCACTGGTAAAAAACCAAATGGAGATTCCGCGTCCTTTAATGGAAACATTGGCGATGGAAATTGCCGAGGCTGTCCATGCATCATTTTCCAGGGTAAGTACCCTGGAAATTTCTATTACGAAACTCAATGCCCCGATCATTCAATTCAATGGTCATGCGGGGGTCAGGTATTACAGGGAGTTTAAGTAAGCCAATTATTTATGAAGATTAGATAGAATAAAAGAGGCGAAGCCCCCGGCTTCGCCTTTTTTATAATTCAAGGATGGAGTTAGAACACCAGTGTTCCTTCCCGGTACCCATTTGTCTTTTGTATCACTTTCACACCCACTTTCTTTTTGGCTGTAAATGTCTCTTCCAATATTCCCCGTATTGCATTAAACAGATTAAGCGGGTAATAAATGGTCACCATTCCGTTCTCAGAAGTGGAGGCATACGGAATATGTTCTGTTTCCGGATAAAAGATCAATCAGAAACTCCCGGCTTTAAAATTTGAGGGGACCAATGCAATACTGATCTTTTGTGCATGCTTGTAGCTTTCTGAGGTGCCATCAGCCACATTGCTCGCCGTGAAAATGGCAGGCCCCATCCCTGTTATATCGTATTGGTCAGTTTTATCCGTTGCTGGATTCCCGGGTTTAAATATGAATACTTTGCCGGAGCCAGGGTCGACCCGGCTTGCATTAACTAACAGCATCGGTGAGACTGGATTGAGCTGCGGTAGAAAAGGAAACGAAAAATAAAAAACACAGAGGGTAGAAATAATTCTTTTTCATGTTGCAGAATTTTCTTATTAAGTTATTGGTGAATATTGACGTATCTGCGAAAGTAAATAAAGGAAGTTAATTAAAAAACGCTTTTCGGTTTGAGTAGTGCTCACCCAATAACTATGGGGTTTGAATAACACGCAGGGATCGCAGAGTACGCAGAGGTTTGATCTTCAAATAGATTCTCTGCGTACTCAGCGATCCCTGCGTGCTATTTTTTCAAAACTGCCCACTAACCTGTTTGCGGTGACTCTGTTCAAATGACAAAACAAGCCAGGGATTTATCTAGTGTGCTTGGTTTATGAATAACCCGGCCATAAATTAAAATGACACATAAACCGGCTTTAATTACGGACTTATAACCTCCTTTTCATTATATTGGTTATATGAAACGATCCATTTTTCTTTTTTCAGGAATGCTAAGTTTATCCTGTTTCGGGCAAACCGGGTCAGAAATATATTTATTTGATATGAAGATCCGGGATGGACAGATATTTCTTTCGGGCGGGGTCAATATCACTAACCACAAAGGGTACGATAACCAGCCATTTTTTCATCCTTCAAAACCCCTTATATATTATTCCTCTTTTAATGATAGCGGGCGGAGTGATATAAAGTATTTTAATTATGAGAAGAACAGTACCGCTAACCTGACGATGACAGAAGAAAGAGAGTATTCCCCCACCGTAACCCCGGATCAAAAATTTATTTCCTGCATTATACAACGGAATGACGGTACCCAGGACCTGGGAAAATATCCTATTAACGGTGGCAAGCCGGAAGCTTTGATCCATACACTTAAAGTGGGGTACCATGCATGGGCTGATAAGGACCATCTATTGTTATTTGTTTTGGTAGATTCCAATACTAACAATCTTCATTACTACAATTTATCCACCAGGTCGGATACCGTGATTGCCAATAACCCGGGTCGAAGCCTGCATAAGATACCAGGAGAAAATGCGATGAGCTTTATTCAGAAGAATGCTGGCAAAGATTGGGTGATTAAAAAGTTTGATTTA
>JADGPW010000181.1 GCA_017882265.1 Chitinophagaceae bacterium
AAGCCAGTGAATACACTTTAATAGGCACCACGCCCGGAGGAACATTAACTGCTAATATCAACATACCTGGTACAGCGCTTACGGGCATTACAAGAATGAGAGTAAGAGTAGACTTCATTACAGCTATTACTCCAACAGATGCATGTACTAACTTTGTATTTGGGGAAACAGAAGATTATGCTGTCAATATCCAGCCTTGTGTACCAGTAACCATCACCAGTTCTCCCAGCAGCGCTTCTATTACCTGCGGAACAAATGCCAGCTTTACCGTTGTTGCTACAGGCTCAGTCCCCACTTATGGATGGGAGTTCCGCGTCAACGCGGCATCTGCCTGGCAGACTGTAACCAATGGAGCTCCCTATTCCGGTGCAACCACTCCCACTTTGACGCTGACTAATGTACCCGGGACCTATTCAGGTTATCAATACCGCGCATTAGTAACAGGGGTTTGTTCTGCGGTTGACTTTTCAGCCGCTGCTATTCTTACGGTTAACCAAATTATTCCTGTTGTCAATCCGGCATCAGCGACAATATGCACGGGTACTATACAGCAATTGACGTTAACCAATACAGTTTCAGCGCCGGTTACAAATACATTCAATGCATCAACAGGCCTGCCGCTGGCCATACCTGATAATAATTTGACGGGTGTTACTAATACTGTTGCTGTTGCCGGAATCCCTGTAGGTACTGTTATACAAGATGTAAAACTGACCTTTACTATGACCCATACCTGGGTGGGAGATATTGTAATGAATCTGAAAGCGCCCAATGGCCAGACACTAAACCTGATAGGATTCCTTGATAATGGGACGGGTTCTAACGGAACAGCAAACTTTACAAATACTTCAGTTGACTCTTTATCCAATATACCGATGAGTGGAGCTCCGGCACCAAGAACAGGTGTTTTCCGTGCTGACCGTTTTACAGCAACGATACCTACCGTTACTCCAACCACCACTAATAACTGGGCGCCATTACTTGGAACGATGAACGGCAACTGGACCCTGGGTATCTGTGATGGAGGTGCCGGTGACCTGGGTGTACTTATCAGTTGGTCTTTATCAATAACCTATGTGGCTCCCACATTTGCACAGGGTATCTGGACAGCCTCTCCCGCAGCGCCGAATACAATGTTTACCAATGCGGCTGCGACGATAGCTTATACAGGAACACCGGCTACTACCATTTATGTAAATCCGACAGTCAGCACCAATTATAGTGTTTCGTTTACTACACTTACTCCATGTACATCAGCTACAGCTGTAGTGCCTGTTACAGTAGTCAATCCTGTAACTGCAGTAGTTAACCCGGTAAATAAATCCGTATGCTTAAATGGTAATACCAGCTTTACTGTAAGTGCTTCAGGTGGCCCGATCACTTATCAATGGCAGGTAAGTACCGATGGTGGTGTTACCTATACAAATATCAGTGGAGCTACTTCAACCACAATTAATGTAACCGGTGTTACCATGGCGATGAATAATTATCGTTATCGCGCTGTTCTCACAGCAGCACCGTGCGGCTCAGTTAATTCCGGGGCAGCTATACTTACTGTTAATGCATTACCGATAGTAACGATCAGTTCGTCTAACCTCGCCCTTACACCTGGCCAGACAACCAACATCACTGCCAGTAGTGTTCCGGCAGCGGCTACAGCAAATAGCTGGTCATGGGCTTATAATGGTTCCCCATTATCACCAGCGGTGACGGGCAATTCGATCACAGTAGGCGTAGATGCACTTGGCACATACCAGGCAACAGTGACCGATGTAAATGGATGTGTAAACTCATCAAATATCATTACCATAGGTGCCCTGGCTTCAGATAAGTTATGGATATACCCGAACCCAACCACGGGCCTGTTCCAGGTGAGATTATTCTATGACGGATCTGTCTCAGACAGAAGGGTATTATCTGTGATCGATGCGCTTGGCCATGTGGTCATCCAGCGTGAGTTTGATCTGATAAGCACAACCCCGCCATACCTGAGAATGGATATAGACGCCACCAAACTGCCTGCAGGCACTTACTTTGTACAGGTAAAAGCTAAGTATTCAGGCAAGATCAAATCAGGAGGATTGATAAAATTTAATTAATTAAGATCTTCTAAATTGTATTTATAAGGCCTCCCGGTGGAACGGGGGGCCTTTTTATGTTACAGATGTGTAGATATTTTTTTACAAATTGTTAAAAAAAATTAACTTAGTCTCTGAATTCCAGACTTTGCCGGGAACCCCGGTAATAATCAATCATTTAAAATAACTGCTATGCAATCAAAATTTACACTAAATAAGATCGGAAGGTTTTTTATGAAAACCTGTATGATTATTTGTTTGGCACTGTCGGTTGGGGCGAGCAATGCTCAAACAACAATTTCAACTGCTTCGGGAGTAAATTACCTGGGAAATTATTCAATTAATAACGGGGCTCCCCTGGTACAATCATTCGTTATACAAAATACCAATGCGTCTGCTGTGGTATTGACAAATATTAGCATGCAACTAGCCCCCTATTTTTTTGCTACAGCAGGTGCGCCAACCACGCTAACATTATTTTACAGCTCTACCTCTTTATCGGGTAACTATACAGTTGGTTCGCCTGCCTGGACACAGATTGCTGTCAGTAACACTACGGTGCCTGCAGCGCTTACTGTTGTTCCTATTTTTTCAGGGCTGTCTTTTATCATTCCGGCCGGTGCCCAATACCGGTTTGCTGTTGAAGCTACTTTTGGACTGGCTTTTTCTTTCAGCCCTACGCCTACACCTAATGTCTTTTCTGCGGGTGGTGTGAACCTGCAAGTGGGTGATTTCCAGATCGCCGCGGCCAATGTCGGATTTGCCGGCTTATTTCCGACACCTAATGCTGGAAATACTCCAACTTTCTTCGGAGGAAGCATAACTTATAGTAGTGCTGTACCCTGTTCAGGAACGCCTAATCCGGGTAATACCGTTGCTTCTTCAGCATCAGTTTGCCCCGGCACAAATGTTAATCTTTCCCTTCAAAATACAACGCCAGGGACTGGTGTCACTTACCAGTGGCAATCTTCTGCTGTACTCGCCGGTCCTTATACGACTATTGGGGGTGCAACAAACTCAACTTATTCAACCCTGGTTCCATCACCTACTTATTTCCGTGCTACAGTTACCTGCTCGGGAAATACCGGAACTTCAACTCCCGTGCTTGTTTCTGTTACACCTGTTACAGGTTGTTACTGCATTCCAACAGCAAATTGCACTCTCCTAGATGCAATTCTGAATGTGACGATGGGCGGTGTAAGCAATAGCTCAGGTTGTGGAACCGGATATTCCAATTATACTGCCGCGAATCCTCCCGGGGTTATCCCGGTATTTGGAGGCGCTGCAAACCCAATAAGTGTTACTATAGATAATGGAGGTGGCGATAATATCGGTGCATGGATCGACTATAACCAGAATGGTATTTTTGAACCCAGCGAGTACACGAATATTGGTACTACGCCGGGTGGGACAGTTACCAATATTATCAATATTCCCGGTACGGCGCTGACTGGAATCACAAGGATGAGAGTTAGGGTACAGTACTTTACTACTATCTTACCAACAGATGGCTGCACGAACTTTGTTTTTGGTGAAACAGAAGATTACGCTGTCAATATCCAGACTTGTGTACCAGTAACCATTACCAGTTCACCCAGCAACGCCTCTATTAACTGTTCGGCAAATGCCAGCTTTACAGTGGCTACTTCAGGCTCAGGCGCCACCTATGGATGGGAGTTCAGGGTCAACGCAGCAGCGGTCTGGCAAACAGTACCAAATGCAGCTCCTTATTCCGGCACAAATACGCCAACTTTGACGCTGACTAATATACCACAGTCTTTTTCAGGTTATCAATTCCGGGCATTAGTTACCGGATTTTGTTCAGCTCTTGACTATTCTAATACAGCCACGCTTACCATAATCCCGCTGGTGGCAACGGTCAGTCCAACATCGGCCACAATATGTACAGGTAGTATCCAGCAATTAACACTTACTAATCTGCCTGCACCCATTGTATTTTCGTCAGGCCCTATAAGTGTTGCAATACCTGATAATACAGCTGCCGCTACCACACAGGTATTAGCCGTTTCAGGCTTGCCTGCATTGGTGCCATCGGAAATTAGAGTTACGTTAAACATGCCTCATACTTATCCGGCAGATATGGTGTTTAACTTAAAAGCACCTAATGGTCAAATCCTGAGTTTATATAAACATAATACAAATACTGATAATGGTGCTGCTTCCATTCCGACTGCTGGTTTTTATGGTGCAGCGGTAAGTTCAATAGGAATCACCGTTTTTAGTAGTGTACCTACACCCTACCAATACGGAATTACTCCACCAACAGGCCCTTTTAAACCAGATGCACTTAATGGCGTTTCGAATCCCGGTTACACCATTATGGATCCAACAGGTTTTGTTTCCAATGCTGCTAATTTTGCTGCCCTGGCTACTATCCTGAACGGTAACTGGACTTTGGCCATGTGCGATGGTGGTCCCGGTGATTTTGGCACACTTACCTCCTGGTCTATAAGCTTCAGTTTTGGTAGTTCCACAGGTGTCTGGACGGCAGCGCCTGCTGCTCCAAATACGATGTTTACCAATGCGGGTGCTACAATTCCTTATGTAGCTGGTTCACAAGCCGGTACTATATGGGTCAACCCAACAGTCAGTACCAATTATTCGGTTGTTTACAGTACAACTACACCATGTGTATCAGCACCGACAGTGATACCCGTTACGGTTGTCAATCCTGTAACTGCCGTGGTTAATCCTGCGAATACATCGGTATGCTTAAACGGCAATGCCACCTTCAGCACGAGCGCCACGGGTGGTCCGCTTACCTACCAATGGCAGGTGAGTATAGATGCCGGACTTACCTATACGAATATCGGTGGCGCAACTTCCAGTACATTGACCGTTTCGGGTGTTACCCAGGCAATGAGCGGTAATCGTTACCGTGCAGTGATAACAGCCGCGCCTTGCGGATCAGTAAACTCCGGAGCCGCAATCCTTACGGTAAATCAATTACCGGTCGTTACGATCAATTCGGCTGATCTGAGCCTGACACCAGGACAGACAACGACCATAACTGCAAGCAGTGTGCCGGCAGCAGCTACGGCAAACAGTTGGTCATGGACATTTAATGGTTCACCGTTATCACCTGCTGTGACCACGAATTCAATCACCGTGGGTATTGATGCACTTGGCGCTTACCAGGCAAAGGTGACGGATGTGAACGGATGTGTGAATACATCAAATATCCTTACGGTGCTGGCGGAAGCTTCCGATCGTTTATGGATCTACCCGAACCCGACCACAGGTCTGTTCCAGGTAAGATTGTATTATGACGGGGCTACCTCAGACAGAAGGGTATTATCTGTGATCGATCAACTTGGCCATGTGGTTATCCAGCGTGAATTTGACCTGGTAAGCACAACACCTCCCTACCTGAGAATGGATATAGATGCCACCAAACTACCTGCAGCTATTTACTTCGTACAGGTTAGGGATAAGTTTACAGGTCATGTAACTTCAGGAGGATTGGTGAAGTTTAATAATTAATACCTGATAAATTGGTTATATAAGGCCCCCGAACAAACGGGGGCCTTTCTTTTGGGTCCAGGCTGACATCATATAAAAAGTGAAGTATGAAGCTACTTCATTTTATAAAGGAAATAAACTTGAAAATTGTTGTTGGTTTTTCCAATCACAGGACTTAATATCCCGCTATCTACCTGAAAAGGATGCAGGCGATGGTCTAGACCAACTTAACCCAATATGCTTGATGCGTAAACGTAAATGGGCGTCACACAAGGCTGCCCTTTTATTATTCATTACCGAATACCTGAATGGTTTACAATCTCATTTACTGGGCTGCTAAAAAATATTTTTAAATGTAATTTCACGCAACGACGCAAAGGCGCAAGGCTTGATTTCCATTAATTTACTCTTTGCGGCGTTGCGCCGTTGCGTGTATTATTTGGCTTTTTTGTCACCTTCATTTACCAATTAATTCAATAAAGTCAATTTGATGCTGAACAGTTAAAACCCCAGACTGGATTCTCCAAACAATAACTGACAAACTTCCATAGGCCCAGTTGGAATTTTAGTCTATTCCATTTACAAAAAAGCTTAGTGAAATGATTTTCACTAAGCTTTCGCCAAACCCTTTACTGACAATAGTAATTGCTAGGTTTACCAACTATTTTAGTAATATGTTTAGATAAACGTTCTGGAGTTAAAAGACCAACGTTCCTTCCCGGTACCCGTTTGTCTTTTGGATCACCTTTACAGTAACTTTCTTTTTGGCAGTAAATGACTCTTCCAATAATCCCCTAATTGCATTAAAAAGATTAAGGGGGTAATAAATACTCACCTCTCCATTCTCGTTAGTGGCAGCATACGGGATATGTTCCGATTCCGGATAAAAAAGCAATTGGAAGCTACCTGCTTTATTATTCGCGGGTATCAAAGTGATACTGATCTTTTGTGCATGTTTGTAACTTTCTATGGTACCATCAGCCACATTGCTCGCCGTAAAAACGGCAGCGCCCATTCCTGTCATGTCGAACTGGTCAGTTTTATCTGATGAAGGATTCCTGGGTTTAAATATGTATACACGCCCGGAATTAAGATCTGCCCGGCTTGGAGTAACTGCGTCAGTCATAATAGTTTGAGCAGCAGTAGAAAGGGAGACGAAAAATAAAAGACCAAGGAGATAAAAAGAATATTTTTTCATGTTGTAGAATTTTATAATTGTGTTGATGTAAAATAGTGATGTACCAACGAAGATAAATAAAAAATAGCTGCGGGTTTGTATCGCATCCTGTTGAATGACAAATCAAGGGAAATAAAGATGGCGATGATAATTTGCTTCAAAAAAGCTCCGGAATTGCCGGGATCCTTTTAAGTGCTTTCAATAAAAATTTGGGAAAGCATTGAGACTATTGAAGTTGCCAGGGCTATAACCAATAATGTCCTTCATTATAATGAAGGACTGTATGAGTGGCCGGACCATTTGAATGAAGGGAAATTGAATTTTGAATAGCTGAATCCAGACATACTCAGTCAGGTAAATCTATGATACCAACTCCCTGATCAGATGGGCAGGGAAAGTCAAATTGGGATACTCCTTAGTACGCTTGACATCTACCTGGATGGATTGTGTTTTTGATTTGTTATTTTGGATGGAATGATGGGGTAGGGAGTTACTGCGTTAGGCATTGTTTCCTGGGAAAGTAGATTGCTATTGGAATTCCCTGGTGTTTTCGCTGCGTTAACCATGTTGAATTGGCTCATATCAGGTACCACATCAGGCATATTATCCTGGGGAAGCGAATACACTTTATTACCATTGGGTAAGACCTGCGAAAGGCGGGCTTGGGGAAGGTTCGATACATTATGTCTAAAAACAGGAGGAGGTGTTATTTGTTTGCGGATATAATTTTCTTTAAGTCTCTTTTGCAGGTTAAGAAAATCATTGTCCTGTGCGGATGCAGTATAAAACCCAAGTACGCCCAGAATAAGTGTGATCTTTTTCATACGCCATGGTTTAAGGATAATAAAAATACAATTATTTTCTCATTTGTTTCCACGCATTTATAAGTCCATTGGTGGATGAATCATGATTGCTCACCAAATCGGCCGTTTGTAATTCCGGTAAAATAGCACTGGCCAACTGCTTGCCGAGTTCCACCCCCCATTGATCGAAACTGTAAATGTTCCAGATGATACCCTGTACAAAAATCTTATGTTCATATAAAGCAATAAGTTTTCCTAATGTATAAGGCGTGATCTTTTTCAGGAGGATCGAATTGGTAGGCTTATTCCCGGCAAAGATCTTATAGGGGAGTAGTTTAGCGATTTCTTCAGGCGCCATGCCCTTATTTTCCAGTTCTTTTTCCACTTCTTCTTCAGTCTTGCCATTCATCAACGCTTCGGTTTGAGCAAAAAAATTGCTCAATAGTTTTTGATGATGGTCTCCAATAGGATTATGAGATTGTGCCGGCGCAATGAAATCACAGGGGACCAGGGGTGTTCCCTGGTGTATTAATTGATAAAAGGCATGTTGACCATTTGTGCCCGGTTCACCCCATATCACCGGGCCGGTGGCATACTCCACAGGCGCACCGTTGCGGTCAACGCTTTTGCCATTGCTTTCCATATTACCCTGCTGGAAATAAGCGGCAAAACGATACATATATTGATCGTAGGGCAGGATAGCTTCAGTCTGCGAACCAAAAAAATTCGTATACCAAATGCCCACTAATGCCATCAGGGCAGGTATATTCTTTTCCAGGGGGGTATTGCTGAAATGATCATCAATATGATGTGCGCCTTTCAATAAATCTGTAAAATTCCGGTAGCCGATGGTCAGGACAATAGACAAACCGATCGCGCTCCAAAGCGAGTAACGGCCACCTACCCAATCCCAGAATTCAAACATGTTCTTTTTATCAATGCCGAACTTTACCACTTCTTTTTCATTGGTGGATAAGGCTACAAAATGTTTGGCAATATGTTTTTCTTCTTTTGCATGTTCCAGGAACCATGCCCGGGCCGTATGGGCATTGGTCATTGTTTCCTGCGTGGTAAAGGTTTTGGAAGCAATGCAAAACAGGGTTCGCTCGGGGTTTACTTTCTTCAGGGTTTCGGCAATATGGGTGCCGTCCACATTAGAAACGAAATAAGCCTGCATGCCTTCCATCCAATAAGGTTGTAAAGCGGCCGTGACCATTTGGGGGCCCAGGTCGCTTCCTCCAATACCAATATTGACAATATATTTTATCCGCTTACCGGTATACCCCCTTTGCTTTCCACTATGCACGGCTTTTGAGAAAGAACCCATTTTACGAAGTACTTTATTCACTTCCGGCATCACATCGATCCCTTCTGAATAAATGGGACGGTCAGAAAAATTTCGCAGGGCTACATGTAATACGGACCTTTTTTCTGTACCATTAATGAGTTCGCCGTTGAACATAGCATTAATGGAATCCCGGACCTTACATTCTTCAGCCAGTTGCAGCAACAGTTGAATCGTCTTTTCTGTAATGATATTTTTGGAATAATCGAAAACGATCTCCTCCACACCAAGGGAATATTTTTTGAAACGCTCCGGGTCATCCCGGAAAAGATCTTTTATACGGGCATGCTTCATTTCTGAAAAATGCTGTTGTAACGCCTGCCAGGCTTTGGTGGATGTAGGATCGATCTTTGGTAACATAAATTGTAAGTACTATAATTGGTTGAAGACATGAATGGTTCTTGCCACCATTTCTTTATTGATATCCAGGTGCAGGACCATTCTTACCCGGACAGAGGATATGGCATGGCACAGGATATCATGTTCTTTTAATTTGAGTACCAGTTCGGGGGCTGTCATTCTTTCCGGGAATTGTTCGTGAACTTCATTCAATTCAAAAATGATGATATTTGTTTCCACCGGCAACACGAATTTTACAAACTTTTTATAAGCGATCGTATCAGCTATCTGTTTGGCATGTGCATGATCCTCCGGCAACCGGTCCATATTATTTTGCAAAGCATAAATACCCGCCGCCGCCATAAAACCCGCTTGTCGCATTCCGCCGCCAAATACTTTCCTGATCCTCCTGGCTTTTTTGATCAGCTCTTTTTTCCCGAGCAGCAGGCTTCCTACAGGACAACCCAGGCTTTTACTAAGGCAAAGAGAAATACTGTCAAAGACCTTACCATACTGTAATGGGCTTTCCTTTTTGGCCGCAAGCGCATTCCATAACCTTGCCCCGTCCAGGTGTAAGGCAAGACCTTTTTCCTCACAGATCGCCTTTATTTTTTTTATTTCATCAAATTCATAACAACTGCCTCCGCCACGGTTGGATGTGTTTTCCAGGCAAACCAGGCTGGTATGGGCTTTATGATTATCATACGGGTTGATGGCCCCCAATACCTGTTCCGCGGTTATTCTGCCACGGTCTCCGGGTATCAGTTTTACGGATGCCCCTGAATTGAACGCGATTCCACCACCCTCGTATTGATACACATGCGAGCTTTCATCTCCAATCACTTCATCGCCGGGTTGCGTATGGCACTTGATAGCTATTTGGTTGGTCATGGTGCCGGAAGGGCAAAAAAGGGCTGCTTCCATCCCAAACATATCTGCGGTTATTCTTTCTAATTCATTAATGCTGGGGTCTTCACCAAAAACATCATCTCCCACTTTGGCTTTGATGATGGCTTCCATCATCCCTGGACCGGGTTTAGTAACCGTATCAGACCTGAGATCAATAGTCATGAACTGAATTTGCCTGCAAGATAATCAGTTCACCCCTCAAATTGTACAGTTGGCGAAGTGATTACAGCCAATTAGTCAGCTTTTTTTAATTTGCTGCCTGATCATGAAAGAACCTGGTTTTTTATTCTATGTACAAATGATCGCGGTTTGCCTGCTAATGGCGATCGCCGGGCTTTACGTGCTTAGTAATTTCAAAACGCTGTTTCGAAGAAAGATCCGGAATGAACTGATCCGTCAGAATATTGTTGTCTGGCTGGTGGTATTTTGCTTAAGCATCGCCATTGCGCCAATCAATAATGAGACGCTCCGTTTATTTTTTTTAAAAGGCCTTTTATATGCTCTTTGGGTTCAGATCATCGGGACCACGGTTAATGTGCTTTTTGTTTTTAATATTGTCCGGCTGGTCACACTTAACCGTTCCTTAAAGAAAATATCTCCTACAAAACGAAGGGTGATTATTCTTGGTACATTGATCATCACTTGTGTTGCATTTAACCTTCCCCTGCATTTTGTTTTTAATGATTTCAGTACGAAAAATCTTAAATATTCTGCTTTATGGAGTATTTACCTGGGAAGTGTTACCGGTCTTGTATATATCATGATGAGCTATCTGGATGCGGAACGGAGCAGGCAACTTCAGGAGAAAGAACTGGAGTTATCCAAAATGAATGAACAAAAAACAAAAGCGGAATTGGATACGCTTCATTCCAAAGTAAATCCGCATTTTTTATACAATGCATTGAATTCAATTGCTGATCTTTCTATCACGGAT
>JADGPW010000182.1 GCA_017882265.1 Chitinophagaceae bacterium
GCTAACGTCTATTTGAAAAATAAGCACAAGGTGTTCCTCCGGAACACTTCCTACCCTTGTGAATCCTTTCTACCCACAAGGTGTTCCTCCGGAACACTTCCTACCCTTGTGAATCCTTTCTACCCACGAGGTGTTCCGCTGGAACACAGATTACATTCCCACTTTTATATAACTAAAATAATCAACCGGTTTTCTCCGGCAAAGATCTAAGTTATCTGGCCGGTGATAAAAGCTGAATTCCCGTTTACTATTCACTATTAGCTATTATCTTCTCAAATATTTGTTATTTTGCAACACTGGCGCTTTTATCAGCGTCTCTTCCTGTTAATTTGCAATATGAAAAAACTCGTTTCCTTCCTGGTCGCCTCCCTAATGGTGCTTATTACATTTGCGCAGCCTGATGATCCGAAGGCTTTGCATGAATCAGCAAAAACCTTTATGCGTACCGGAGATTTTGACAATGCCATCATCGTATTGACCCGGGCCCTGCAGCAGGACCCGAAGAACCTGGAAATGAAAAAAGATCTGGTGATGAGTTATTACCTGAAGAGAGATTATGCCAAGGCAATGGAAGGTGTAAAAGAGTTACTCAGCCGCGATGATGCCGATGTGGTTGTTTACCAGATCGCCGGTAATGTATACAAAGCGCTGGAGGAACCGGAGGACTGTGCCAAGATGTACAAGAAAGGGTTGAAAAAATTCCCGAACAGCGGTCCCTTGCATAGTGAGTACGGCGAATTGCTCTGGGCTACAAAAGACTATTCCGCGATTAAACAATGGGAGGACGGGATAAAGGTGGACCCGGCCTATGGTGGAAATTATTATAATGCGGCTTTATTCTATTTCTATGCCAAGGACAAAGTATGGAGTCTTATCTACGGAGAAATCTTCGTGAATATGGAAAGCCTGAGTGAGCGTGGCGCCGCAATGAAACAATTACTCCTGCAGGGATATAAAGAAAAATTATTTGCCGATGCAGACCTGATGAAAGGTGAAGAGAATACCAGAAGTGAATTTGGAAAAACCTTTTTGCGGACCATGAACAAGCAGACTTCTCTGGCTAATGGGGGTCTCAGCACCGAGACGCTGACCATGATCCGTACCCGGTTTATCCTGGATTGGTTTGAGAACAATGCCACCAAATATCCCTTCCGGTTATTTGATTACGAACACCAGTTATTAACGGAAGGCCTGTTTGAAGCTTACAACCAGTGGCTGTTTGGCAGTTCCGAAAATTTAGCCGCTTTTGATAACTGGACAAAAACACATGCCGAAGAATACAATAACTTCAATACTTTCATCCGGGGCAGGGTCTTCAGAATGCCACCGGGGCAATACTACCAGTCCGGTATAGATAAAAACTAATAGTGATTAGATAATAGTGTCCTTAGCAGAAATGATTTTACAGTTTTGAAACAGGTTCAAAACCGTAAGATCGTCTCGATTTTAGTGAACTATTATCTACCTGCCTGCCGGTAGGCAGGTTCACTTTTATCTATTATCTTTAAACCTGATCAACTGATTTCAACCACGATTGCCATATGACAGAACCCCGAAGACTGTTTGATTGCCTGCAATATCACCTGGAAAGAAACCCGCTTGATGATATGCTGGCCGGAAAAGAATCCGGTCAATGGAAAAAATACAGCACGGCTAAAATAAAAGAAACGGTGGACCAGTTAAGTGCGGGGTTATTGGGTCTTGGTATCAGCGGCGGGGATATGAGCCCTGAAGGCAGGGATAAAATAGCCATTCTTTGCAAGAACCGTCCTGAATGGCTGATGCTGGACCTGGCTGTGCAGCAGATCGGCGCCATATTAGTTCCTGTATATCCTACTATTAACGTAAACGAATTGGAATTCGTGCTGAAAGACGCGGAAGTGAAATTGATCTTTGTGAATGATGAGGATCTTTTTTTAAAGGCCTTAAGCCTGAAAGAAAAAGTTCCCGGACTCAGGGATATTTACACTTTTGAACACGTAGCGAACGCCAAACACTGGAAAGAAATAACCGCCGCGGGCACAGCCGAACTCCGGGCCCGGATTCAACCTATCGCGGATAAGATCCATTACGAGGACCTCGCCACCATCATTTATACTTCCGGAACTACTGGTACTCCCAAAGGTGTAATGCTTTCGCATCAAAATATTATGAGTAATGTCATGGCATCAATGCCCTGTTTTCCTCCCGGTAACAGAGTTCTGAGCTTTTTACCGCTTAATCATATTTTTGAAAGGATGGTGAGCTATCTCTATTTATTTAAAGGGATGTCAATTTACTATGCAGAAAGTCTTGATACGATCGGCGAAAACCTGAAAGAAGTAAAACCACATATGTTTACGACCGTACCCCGGTTATTGGAAAAAGTGTATGACCGCATCATGCAAAAAGGAAATGAGTTGACCGGGTTAAAAAGAAAATTATTTTATTGGGCGCATGCATTGGCAGAGAAATTTGAGATCAATACCCGGCAAGGATTTTGGTATAAAATGCAGCTTTCCATGGCAAACAAACTTGTTTTCAGTAAATGGAGAGATGGGTTGGGTGGTCATGTCAATGCTATTATTACCGGGGGGGCAGCCTGCCAGGTAAGATTGATCCGGATTTTTACCGCTGCCAGGCTCGTCGTGATGGAAGGATATGGCCTGACGGAAACCTCACCGGTCATTGCCGTGAACCGTTTCCAGGAAAGTGGCCGTTCATTTGGAACCGTGGGCCCGCTGATCGATGGTGTAGAAGTGAAAATAGCCGAAGATGGCGAGATCCTTTGTAAAGGCCCGAATGTCATGATGGGTTATTACAAACGCCCCGACCTTACTGCACAGGAAATAGTGGATGGCTGGTACCATACCGGGGATATCGGGATGCTGACCGAAAATAATTTTTTAAAGATTACTGACCGCAAGAAGGAGCTTTTTAAGACCAGTGGCGGTAAATACGTGGCGCCATTGGCCATTGAGAACAAACTGAAAGAATCTCCTTTTGTAGAGCAGGTAATGCTGGTGGGCGCCGAAAAGAAATTTGTAAGCGCCCTCATCGTTCCTTCCTTTCCTTCCCTGAAGGACTGGTGCCGGAAGAATGAGGTGAGTGATGTTCCCAATGAAGAGCTGATCCATCACCCGAAAGTCATTGAACTGTATAAGGACCTGGTTGAAAGTTTTAATAAATATTTCAACCATGTTGAACAGGTGAAAAAATTTGAATTGCTGCCCCATGAATGGAGTGTGGATACGGGAGAACTAACCCCAAAAATGTCGCTGAAGCGAAAAGTGGTGATGGAAAAATACAGGGATGCAATTGAAAGGATATATCGTTAGCAGAGATGATAGGATTAGTTATTAAGAATTTGGAATCAGGTACTCCCAATTCCAAATTCCTAATTCCTAATTACTGGGTTACTTATTTTTTCCGGTTGAATCCTTTCTTCGCTGTTGCATCATCTTCTTGACAAATTCATCAAACTTAGGCTGTTGTTCGGGTGTGAATAAATTCCTTACCCGGCGGAAATGATCGAATATTAGTTTATCGACAATGGCCTGCTTTTCCGAAATGCGGCTGGAGTAATAATTCATCGTACTGTCGCTTACATCCTTTTCTTTAATCAGGGAAAAGAAAGCTGTTTTGGCAGC
>JADGPW010000183.1 GCA_017882265.1 Chitinophagaceae bacterium
TAGGGTTGATGAATGATGAAAACAAGAGAAACAATATTCCCGGATTCAATATCATTGGACGTTGCCGCCCTGAGAAGAATGGAGTAATGCCCGGGAGAAAGGTTGGCATATTGGATCTCTCCCTGGTTTCCTACGTATCGCCAGCCAGAGTCAATGCCCTGCAACTGGCAATAGTATTGGTTTTTCAGCGGGTTGCCATAAGAAGGCAGCGCCCAGTGAATGATGATATTATTTTCGAAATAATGTAAAGAAAGTGATTGGTCTGCCGCCACCTCTTTATTTTTATTATTGACCCAAAAACCTGTGACCAAAATATTATTTTTCACGGAGGAGGCCATACTGAGCTGCCCGGGTTTAAAATAAGAGAAATAGGTGGGGGTGCCAATGATCATCGTACTGTCCGTAGTGCAAAACAGGATTCCGTTCATATCATTCTGGTATAGCCCGTCAGCAGTAGTGAACCTCCGGAATGTTTTATCCGATTCATTAAACACGATCAACCCACTGACTGTAGCCAGCCACCAGTTACCGATGTTGTCAGGATAAATATCCGTAATGGCTTTATTTAATTCTGTCGGGGGTTGAAATTGCTGTAATGTTTTGCCCTGTATATCCCATTTTATTATGGCATTCGAAAGGGCAGAATACATCATTCCGTTCCTGGAAAAAATTCGTACTGTTTTTGTCCTTTGGCCAATCTCTTTTTCAAATGGTTTGCTGAATTTTTTTGACCGTGGATCATATAAAATAATTCCTTCATCCAGGTCAGCCATCCAGATATTTCCATCCCTATCTTCCACCGCATCGCTGATCAGTAATTTTTTTATTTTACCAGATTCTTTAATAAATCCATCCCACATTTTCGTACATTTCCCCGTCTCTTTATCCATTTGCCAGATCCCTTCCCGCCATGGAAATATCCAAAGATTTTTCTTTGAATCTATAAAAAGTGTGGTAATAAAATTACGGGGAAGAGACGAAGGGTCGCCTTCAATATGGCTGAACCATTTGTTAGTCCCGGTTGCAAGATTAAGATGTAAAATCCCATCCGTAGTGCCGATCCAGAAATCATCAGCCCCATCCTTGATCATGGAAAGCGCAGCAGTGGTTTTTTTACCCAGGTAGCTGTAATTTTTAATTAGCTCTCCTTTGAGATCTTTCCATTTCAGGAAATCACTTCCCTGCGCCCCTACCAGTATGCCATTTTTATAGTTGAGGAAATTTATTCCCTGTGAAGTAATACCTATATTAAAAAGCTGGTGATTGAACACCTGCCGCTGGGGATTATAAATATATAAACCGTTATCACTGGCCAGCCATATCCATCCGTCTGCCGACCGGTAGACCGGGTTGACATCAGGAAAATCTTTTTCTATGATCGGAGGCTGAAAAGAAAAGTAATGGTTGGCCTTTTCATTAAAGGCCAGCAATTGTCCATTAAGCCATAAAGCGGTTTTTCCATCGGTTTGCTTCATTTCAATGATGGCAGAAACGGTATAACCATGATGGAGCCCGCCGCCAAAATCGAACAGTTGACCCGTGCTGGGCATATATTTTCTTAACCCTGTATCCCAGAAACCGGCCCATATATTTTTTTCATCATCTTCGTACACCATCTTGCAAAGCGGGTGGTAATAGGCATCGTTTTGTTTATGAATAATTTTGGTGAACAGGTTGGATGCCGGTGAATAATTCCACAAGCCGTCGGAGGTGCTTAACCATATTTTCTTATCGGAGGAGACTATTACCTTGTTTATTCTATTGCTAAACCCTGTATCTGTTTCAAATTGAGTGCTGTTGTTATAATGACGGGATATTTTATTTTTCCCAATATCATATTGAAATAACCCGTCCCCTGTGCCAAACCAAAGTGAATTGTTAGCGTCAATAGCGATATTTGAAACGCCTCCAAGGAAAGTATTATGCGGGCCATATTTCAGGATATTGCTGAATTTATTATTGCGAATATCATAGGAGCAAAGGCCATTGGCGGTGGCGATCCATATTTTCCCCGATTGATCTTCACCGATGCCGCTGATATAATTATCGCTAATACTGTTGCTGTCGGCCGGGTTATGTTTAAAAAACCGGATCGTACTTCCATCCAGCAAATTCAACCCATCTTTTGTACCTACCCACAACAATTCATCCTTATCCTTATACACAGACGTTATATGGTTATCGCTTAGCCCGTTTTCTTCCGTAATATGTGTGAGGACAAGGGAAGATGATGTGGTGGCAGTTTGTGTATAGGCAGATACATAAACAAATAGCAGAATAATGGCAGATAAGCGCAGCATGATTCAGAAAAATACAAAATAACATCTGAAACAAAGGTGGGTAGTCAAACTCTTGGCTTCCAGGGAATTTCCTTTACTTTCAGCCGGTGGCTAAGAAAGCGGGCCAGCACAAATAAATAGTCGCTAAGACGGTTGAGGTATTTGATCACCAGCGGTTCCGGAATCACGTTTTGCTCCCGGAGGGTAACGCAAAGCCGCTCACATCGCCTGCATACACAACGCGCTACATGGGTTGATGAGACGGCTACATGCCCACCCGGCAACACAAATGATTTCATTGGCGGGATCTTTTCATTCATACTATCTATTTCTTTTTCCAGCAATTCAATATCAGTTTCCTCCAGATCCGGGATCTTCATTTTAGACACTTTTTCAGGGTCGCAGGCCAGGGAAGAGCCAATAGTGAACAGGCGGTCCTGGATCTCTTTCAATATCTTTTTTGAATGTTTGTGATCGACCTGATCGGCTACAAGACCGATCCATGAATTCAGTTCATCCACCGTGCCATAAGTTTCAATGCGGATATGTGCTTTAGATACTTTGGTGCCCCCGATCAATGAGGTGGTGCCCAGGTCTCCGGTTTTTGTATAGATCTTCATTGCCATAATAAAATTCATTAAATCAATAAATATAAGCCAGGAAGATTTTCCCAAATTCCTAATTCCCAATTCCCTAATCCCCAATTCCTAATCCCCAATCCCCAAAATAAACGACTCACGGGCTTACCGGCCTACTGAGTACTGATTGCTGCTTATCACTTTCAACTATTCCGTCTCTAAGCCGAATGATCCGGTGTGCATGGTTGGCAATATCTTCCTCGTGAGTGACCAGGATAACCGTATTCCCCTTATTATGAATAGTACCGAAAATGTCCATGATCTCATACGAGGTCTTACTGTCCAGGTTACCAGTGGGTTCATCAGCAAGTATAATTGAAGGGTCATTCACCAACGCCCTTGCAATGGCAACCCGCTGGCACTGGCCACCGGATAGTTCGTTGGGTTTGTGATGACTTCGGTCGGTAAGGCTCACCATTTCCATTACATACATGGCTTTTTCATTTCGCAATTTTCTCGCCATACCGGCATATACAAGCGGGAGGGCGACATTTTCCAGGGCAGTGAGACGGGGTAACAGGTTGAATTGTTGAAAAACAAAACCGATCTCTTTATTTCGGATCTCAGCCAGGTCATTATCCTCCATCTTGCTGACATCATGATCGTTCAAAACATATTTCCCCGAGCTGGGCGTATCAAGGCAACCCAGGATATTCATCAGGGTGCTTTTGCCCGAGCCGGAAGGCCCCATCAACGCTACATATTCATTGGCTGCTATATCCATGGAGATCCCTTTGAGCACTTCCAGTTCATTCTTGCCCATGATATAGCTCTTCCGGATCGATTCAAGATGGATGATAGGATTCATGTTGATTGGAATTGTTTCTGGATACCAGGTACTGGATACTGGATGCTGGATCCAGTATCCAGTACCTGGCATCCAGCATTCACTTCTTAATAACTTTTGGTACTTTAAAAAATTGTCCATCATGCAGGGGCGCATTTTTCAATGCTTCTTCCCTGCTCACCGTTCCTTTTAATTCATCTTCTCTTAATACGTTCACTTCATCAGTCATGTGAAGCAAAGGGGAAACTCCTTCCAGGTCCAGTTCATTCAGCTTTTCCACGAAAGCGATCATCCGTTGCAGGTCGCTCCTGATCTCCTGTTTTTCCTCTTCATTGAATTGCAACCTGGCCAGGTGGGCCAGTTTATCCACCAATGCATCGTTCACTTCCATGGAGCAAATATACAGTCTTCAGTCGGCAGTCTTCAGTCGGCAGTTGGGCAGTAAGCAGTCGGGTAGTTGGGCAGAAAGCAGTCGGCAGTCCTCAGTCGGCAGTCGGGCAGTCGGCAGTACGCAGCTTACAAAATTGTTTAGTTCATTGTTGATGCCGATTGCTTACTGCCCGATTGCTTACTGCCCGACTGCCGACTGCCTAACTGCTTACTGCCGACTGCTTACTGCCCAACTGCTCAACTGCCCGACTGTCCAACTGCCCAACTGCCGACTGCCGACTGACTTTCCTATCTTCGCCGCTTCATGGAGAAAAATAAAGAAATAGTAATGAGCGGCATTCGCCCCACAGGTTTTTTGCACCTTGGAAATTATTTTGGGGCTTTGCGTAACTATATACGGATGCAGGATGAGTATGAGTGTTTTTTCATGGTAGCGGACCTTCATTCCCTGACGACCCATCCCGATACAAAGGAACTCAAATCAAATGTGCAACATGTACTGTCTGAAAATATTGCCTGTGGCCTTGATCCCGATAAAGTGGCCCTTTATTGTCAAAGTCATATTTATGAAACATCAGAATTGTATTTATATCTTAATATGCTGGCCTATAAAGGCGAGCTGGAAAAGACTACCACTTTTAAAGACAAGGTTCGTTCACAACCCGAAAATGTAAACGCGGGTTTACTCACCTATCCTGTATTGCAAACAGCAGATATCCTTCTCCATCGGGCTTCCCTGGTACCGGTGGGTAAGGACCAGGAGCAACACCTGGAAATGTCCCGAACCTTTACAAAGCGTTTCAATCATCGCTATGGTAATGTATTCCCGGAACCTAAAGCGTTTAATTACGGAAGCGAACTTGTGAGAGTACCTGCTTTGGATGGTTCCGGGAAAATGAGCAAAAGCGAAAATCAGTTTGCCACCTTGTATTTGTCTGATGATGATGAGCTGATCCGTAAAAAAGTAATAAAGGCAAAAACGGATACTGGCCCTTTAGCACCAGGATCTTCTAAACCCGAAGCGATCGGGAATATTTTCCTCCTCCTGAAACTGGTAAGTGATCCTTCTGTTATCAATAAATTTGAAACGGATTATAATAATGGTAGTATTCGCTATGGGGATATGAAAAAGCAATTGGCGGAGGATATGATAAAATTCATTACGCCCATCCGGCAAAAAGCCGAGGCCATCCGAAACGATGAGAACTACCTGAAAAAAGTCATGGAAAAAGGGGCTGAAAAGGCACGGAAAAGCGCCAAGGCTACTATGGAGCTTGTCAGGCAGGCGATGGGACTCAATTATTAACCTCATCGCTAAAAAGGTGCAAAAGATATTTAATATTAAAATCCGGTTTTATTAAAATTGGGTGTAGGTTATAAGAGAATTCGATACTTTTATTGCGGTTACAAATCATTAACGAATAAATTCTCCGCCATGGGCGGACCAGGGGTATGGCAAAAGTAAAAAAACCAAAACATATAGCCGTAGCCGGCAATATAGGGGCCGGTAAGACAACCTTGACGGAAATGCTCAGCAAACATTATAAGTGGATACCCAATTTTGAAGACGTGGATCATAATCCTTACCTGATGGATTTTTATGAGGACATGCCCCGCTGGAGTTTCAACCTGCAGATATTCTTTTTGAACAGCCGTCTCCGGCAATTAGTTGAGATCCAAAAAGGCACAGAGACCGTTATACAAGACAGGACCATTTATGAAGATGCCAACATCTTTGCTCCCAATCTTCACGAAATGGGCCTCATGAGTAAAAGGGATTTTGATAATTATTTTCATTTCTTCCAAACTTTAAAAACACTGGTACAGCCGCCTGACCTGCTCATCTACCTGAATGCCTCTGTGCCAACCCTGGTGGGTCAGATCCAGAAAAGAGGCAGGGAATATGAAGAGAATATCCGCCTGGATTATCTTAAACGCCTCAATGAATATTATAATAAATGGATCGGCAGCTATAACGAGGGCCAGTTACTGGTGATCGATGTGGACAAGAATAAATTCGGAGAAAAAGAAGAAGATCTTGGGGAGATCATCCGGAAATTAGACGCGCAGTTGTACGGGTTGTTTTAAAAAAAAGCA
>JADGPW010000184.1 GCA_017882265.1 Chitinophagaceae bacterium
GTTCCCCTGGAACACAGATTGCATTCCCACTTTTATATAACTAAAATAATCAACCGGTTTTCTCTGGCAAAGATCTAAGTTATCTGGCCGGTGATAAAAGCTGAATTCCCGTTTACTATTCACTATTAGTTATTATCTCATCTTTCAGTCTTTATAGCTATATCGAAATCCCGAAAGATCAGCCGGATATTTTCTCTGTCGCTTCAGTTCATATTCATACAATACCTGCCCCAGGTGTTTGAAGAAAGGGTAGCCTAAAGTTTTATAATCATATTTGTCATCATTCAGGATACCATCGCTGTTACAATACATGACCGCGCTGACCATGAACTCGATATTGTTTTTAAAATCCGCTATATACGCCACATCGATCAGGAAGCCATAGGCATCGCCCGGCTTATTAAATATCCGGATCGCAGGATCCGCTGTTCCCTTTTCAGCGCCGTACAGCATGAACTTTACATAGGTATCGGGGTATTCCGCCGTATCATAAGAAGGAAATCTTGATTCGGGTGGCATCATGGACATATACTTATGCAGGAATTCGTAATCATCTTTTCCCAGATCAAAGCGTTGCCCTACTGCGGCCGCCTCAGGAAAGATGATACTCCGCAGAATGTTATGCAGGTCCTGGAGCGGTACCCGGTTCTTCTTTGAAAAATCAAAAGGCTCCTTAACCAGTTCTGTCCCCCTCATAAAACCTTTACCAATTCGATAGTTGGCCGGATCGCGTGATTCATAAATCAATTTGCTTTTTGCCGCTGGTTGCTCATAAATGGTTCTGCCACTGCTGTCAATAAATCTTACGGGGTTGGTAAGCCGGTTTTCCTCCTCGCTGAGAGAAATATTAAGACGATGGATGATCTCCGCATCGGTGTAACCCATTTTATGGAGGGTACTGTTGATATATTCCTGTCCGAGGAATTCATACAACCGGTTGAAAGCATCATTATCACTGACCAGGAATATCTTTTTAATATAGTGGGCAATGGTGGGTCTTCCATCGGGGGTGGTTGGATCATTTAAGACCTCCGTTTGTTCATCTCCATCGGCGCCCGTGATCATGGTGCTGTTCTTATTCAGCCCGGGGATCCCGAGCTCATTTAGTTTTTGCAGGGCCAGTACCGCCACCGGGAGTTTGACGGTAGAAGCAGGGTAAAAATAATTACCCGGATCCACGTTGAAATAATGATCGGTAAAACTGATCTTTTCTTTGTCTTTATCCTTTTTTCCCCTGTCGATCTGGGTATAAATGATCTGCAATTTCAATTCATCTTTCCTGGAAAGGACCGAATCAAAATATTGAGGATATTTTGATAACAGGCTGTATATGAAAGTGTCAGAGAAATTGCCATTGTGCATAATTAAAGATGGTTTGTCCACAAAAGATGAATTGACCGTTGTTATTGATACTTGTCCTGAGCTGATACAACCGGCGATTATCGCGGTTGCGATAAAGGCGGTAAAACAAGCGGGGCTTATTTTCATTCGTTTAAATTAACAAGAAATATCAATATCAATTGCATGAATATTTAGCCTGGCCCGCTACAATATTGGGAGCATTACTCTCCCGGGACCATGAATGAAATTTAATAGTTTTACAGGATATTAAAGAGGGAATAAAAAACAAATTCGAAAAGGACAGAATGTTATTCATAGATGCAAAGGGTATGCTTATTATGGTCTTTTTTAACCTACTGAATGTCATCTGAAAAACCAGGTTTAGGCTACCCAAACTGCTTTGGAAATGACCTGAAAAATTCTGGCTGAATCCCTTATCTTTGCCGCCCTTGACCACCAAAGTTGAGTTTCAAACGAAATGAAGGAGGTCCTTTAAAATTCGTAGTAAGCCTTTCCCTTAATAGAACCGGGTAAGGCTTAAAAATGTAAATCAATCAATCTTATGCAACTGAAAGGTTTGGTTCGCTTTTTTACTGTACTGCTTATTATTTATTCTCTCTACCAATTGTCTTTTACCTGGTTTGTGAAGAACCATGAGAAGAAGATGGCAGTCAAAGCCAGGAGTTATATAAATAAGAATTTCCCCAGCGCTACTGCAAAATACCCAGGGAATAAGGATTCGCAGGCTGTTTACCAGGAACAACTGGACCTGGTGTATGAAAAAACGCTCGACAGTATGCTCAAGGCCAGTAAAGATGTGATAGTCACCTATGGCATCAATGGCGCTATGAGTTACCAGAAAGCCAAAGAAGAAGAGCTGAACCTGGGTCTTGACTTACAGGGTGGTTTGAATGTGACCCTGGAAGTGGAAATGACGGGATTACTCAAATCACTGGCGAATAATTCAAAGGACCCCACTTTCCTATTGGCTATCCAGAATGCTGATAAACGAAAAGCCAACAGCGGTGACGATTTTATTTCTTTATTTGTCGATGAATACAGGAAACTGGAAAAAACCCGGCCCCTGGCCTCCTTGTTTGCTGCCGCCAGCGCCAATAAGATCGATATCAACGCAAGTGATAACAAGGTAATAACTTATATACGCAGTGAGGCTAAGGATGCTTTTGACCGCACTTACCGTGTATTAAGGACCCGTATTGACCAGTTTGGTGTGGCCCAGCCCAATATTAATCCGAATAGTGACAAAGAGATCATCAGTGTGGAATTGCCGGGGATCAAAGACAAAGAAAGGGCAAGAAAAGTTTTACAAACAACAGCCAATCTCCAGTTCTGGGAAGTGTATACACTCCAGGATAATAACTATGCCGGTAGCTGGCAAAAAGCTATTAATATCTTTAATGCGAAATACGGAGGTATAAAAGATACGACCGCCGCGAAAGACTCTACGGCCAAACAGGATTCGCTCGCAAAAAAGGATTCCCTAAAATCGGCAGGCAAGAATTCAGATACTTCAAAACCTAAAACGCTTTCCGAACAACTGGCTGAAAAAGACAAAAAAGATACGGGTAAAAAAACGGTCGCCACCCTGCCGCAGACCCAGGTGACCATTGAAAAATTTATTCATTTCATACAACCGACACGCGACGATAAAGGACAGGTGAATTATTCTGCGGCAATCGGGATGGTAGCCATAAAAGATACTGAAGAATTAAGAAGATACCTGGACGAGCTTCATCCGAATTTCCCGGCAGACCTTGCGTGGGCATATGGTATTCCCGGCAAAGTGAAAGAAAAAACGGCAAGCGATGTTCCACTTTATGCCCTAAAGACATTTGGCCGCAGCCAGGCAAAACTGGAAGGCGATGCCATTTCCGATGCCCGCCGTGATTTTGATCAATACGGCAAGGTGGAGATCAGGATGGAAATGAAAAGTTTCGGCGCCACGATCTGGAAAAAAATGACCGAAGAAAATGTCGGTAAACCTATTGCTATCGTGCTGGATAATATTGTTTATTCAGCGCCCAATGTGATCAACGCCATTCCAAACGGAAGTTCTTCCATATCGGGTAACTATACACCCCAGGAAGCCGATGACCTTGCCAATATATTAAAGGCTGGTAAATTACCTGCCCCTGCCAAGATCATACAGGAACAACAAGTTGGACCTACCCTGGGTAAAGAAGCCATCCGGGGTGGTACCATGGCTTTCCTTATAAGTTTTATTGTCATATTCCTGTTAATGCTTGTATATTATAATACCAGCGGCTGGATCGCGAATATCGCCCTGATATTAAACCTGCTTTTTACGGTAGGAATATTGGCCGGGTTGGGTGCTACCTTAACGGCCCCCGGTATTGCAGGTCTCGTACTTACAATAGGTATGGCGGTAGACACCAACGTAATTATTTATGAACGGATCAAGGAAGAGCTGGCAAAAGGCAAGGGATACATCCCGGCCATTAATGAGGGATATAAACGATCCCTGCCGCCGGTATTGGATGCCCACGTGACTGTCCTGCTTACGGCTATGATATTATTTTATTTCGGCCTGGGACCGGTAAAGGGTTTTGCCACTACACAGATCATCGGTATCCTGCTTTCCTTGTTCTGCGGTATCCTGGTCAGTCGTTGGATCACCGAATGGTTCACGAACAAAAAACGTCACCTCGAATATTTTACCGGCTTATCCCGCCGTATATTCAAACATGCCAAATTCAAATTCATTGAGTACCGGAAAGTAGCTTATGTTATTTCCATGGTCGTGCTGTGTTTAGGTATCGCTTCTTATTTCAACGGTTTTGATGAAGGCGTTGAATTTAAAGGTGGCCGCAGCTATAAGATAAATTTTGGTAAAAAAGTCAATGTAGAATCTGTACGGAATGACCTGAAACTGGCGTTTGGTGGAGAAAGTCCGATCATTAAAACGATCGGCGATAATTCAACCCTGGATATCACTACTGCATACCAGATCGATAGCACCGGTACACAAGTAGACTCTGTGGTGGAAAATAAATTAATGGTGGGGTTAAAGAATTTTTTACCACCGAATCTTTCCTTTAATAAATTTGATAATGAATATAAAGGAGAATCGAAGAAAGTATTACCCACCATTTCGGATGACCTCAAAAAAGGTGCGGTAAAAGCCACGGTCTTCGCCATGCTGATCATTTTCCTTTATATCTTTTTACGGTTCCGCGACTGGAGATATTCCCTGGGTACGATCGTGTCCCTTATTCATGATGTGTTGGTCACCCTGATCGTATTCTCCTTTGCCCGGAAAATTGTTCCTTTCCCGCTGGAGATCGACCAGCATTTTATCGCGGCCATATTAACGGTGATCGGGTTCTCCATGAATGATACGGTGATCGTGTTTGACCGTATCCGTGAGGACAGCAGGCTGATGCCGACTGCACCGAGAGGTGAAGTGATCAACCGTGCCATTAACGAAACATTGAGTCGAACGGTAATGACTTCCTTGACGGTATTCCTTACTCTCCTTATCTTATTCCTCGTCGGTGGCCAGGTCACAAAAGGTTTCGCCTTCGCCATGCTCATCGGTGTTATTACGGGAACCTATTCATCCATTTTCGTGGCCGCGCCGATCCTGGTTGATCTGGGTGGTAAAAGGCGATTGGGTAAAAAAGCAAAGCCGGAACCAAAAGCAAAAACGGTTAGTATACCAGCAAAAGTTTAAGACAGTTGTATGAACATAAAAAGCCCGGGTAGTTACTCGGGCTTTTTTAATTGAGGGATAAAAGACTTATAGATTAAAGATGATAGTTTATCGAAAAACTTACTACTTTTAGAACTAATTCTATATTGAAGGAATGACCCGATCTGGGTTCCCCCTTTAGGGGGACAGGGGGTTTAAACGGCAAAGCTCGTCCCGCACCCACATGTAGTACTTGCGTTCGGGTTCTTAAAGGCGAATCCACGGTTATTCAATCCATCCTGCCAGTCAATATGCATTCCGTATAAGTACATTTCATGCGCCTTATTCATGGCACAGTGGATCCCGTCAATCTCGAACTCAAGATCATTATCCTCTTTTTTATCAAAGCCTAATAAATAAGTCATGCCTGAACAGCCGCCCCCCTTCACTCCTATTCTTAATACCTGGGTGGTATCAAAACCATCTTTGACCATCAACTTCCTGATCTCAGTGATCGCTCCTGCCGTTAAAGTAACCGGGTTTGTTGTTATTGCTTCCATACTGCAAAATTAATTATTTGTCGCCGCTAAACGAATTCTTTGCTTTCGAATACTGGAATTTTAACAACCAATTTGAACCGCTGAGACGCGAAGACGCAGAGAGAAATAGTGAATTGAAATTTGGAATTTGAGATGAAGGGTTGGTTGTACAAACAGGGAATGCCCTGACTGACGACTGCAGACTGCCTACTGCTGACTGTTGACTGGCGACTGCCCACTGCCGACTGAACACTATCTTTGCCATCACAATTACATTCAAATGGATCAAAACATGATCAGCCTGATCGTTGCTATTTTCGCTTTCCTGATTTCTATTGTTGCCCTTTACCTTATCAGCCAGGAACGGAAAAAACCAAAACCTGTTGCGAATGATGGAACCAGCCGTCCACTCCAGTTGCAGGCTTATGAACGGCTTGTGATGCTGGCAGAAAGAATTGCCATCCCCAACATCGTGAGCCGGGCCAACCAGCCCGGTATGGATGCAAAACAAATGCAGCTACTTTTATTGGAAAGTATCAAACAGGAATATGAATACAATATCTCGCAGCAGATCTATGTCAGCCAGCCTGCCTGGGATGCGATCAGGAACCTGAAGGACCAGAACATGCTTATCATAAACCAGGTAGGCAGCACCCTGCCGCCCCAGGCAACGGGTCTTGACCTGAACAGGCGTTTGCTGGAATATACCATGTCCAACAAAAAAGGAAAACTGCATGAGATCGTAATGGAAGCGCTGAATTTTGAAGCGAAAAAGGCGATGTGATAGTCGGCAGTCTGTCAGTCGGCAGTCGGTCAGTCAGGAGTAAGAAGTCATTAAAAATTAATTATGTCAAAGAAAAAAATATTTACAGATTCAGGAATCGAAATAAAAGAAGTCTACACGGCTGCCGATTGCCGGCTGCCGACTGCCGACTGCGAACTGCCGGCTGAATTTCCCTTCACCCGAGGCATTCAACCCGATATGTACCGGGGTAAATTATGGACGATGCGGCAGTATGCCGGTTTCAGTACCGCTGAAGAAAGTAATAAAAGATATCATTATTTATTATCACAGGGTGTGAATGGATTGAGTGTGGCTTTTGACCTTCCGACCCAAATCGGTTATGACAGCGATCATGCGCTGGCGGAAGGAGAAGTCGGGAAAACAGGCGTAGCGATCGACAGCCTCGAAGACATGCAGGCATTATTTAAAGGAATTAAACTCGAAGAGGTCAGCACCTCTATGACCATCAACGCCACCGGTTTTATTCTCCTCTCCTTTTACATAGCATTGGCAAAACAACAAGGTGCCGACCTGAAAAAAATAAATGGCACGATACAAAATGATATCCTGAAAGAATATGCTGCCCGGGGAACCTATATCTATCCTCCCAAACCCTCCATGCGCATCATCACCGATATTTTTGAATGGTGCAGCAAGGAAGTGCCGAAATGGAACACGATCTCCATTTCCGGTTACCATATCCGGGAAGCCGGTAGTACAGCGGTACAGGAAATTGCTTTTACCCTTAGTAACGGGAAAGCTTATGTGGAAGCAGCGCTGAAAAAAGGCCTGGACATCAATGTATTTGGCCAACGCCTTTCCTTTTTCTTTAATGCTCATAATAATTTGTTTGAGGAAGTAGCCAAATTCAGGGCCGCCAGGAAAATGTGGGCCCGGATCATGAAAGACATGGGTGCCACCGATCCCAAAGCGATGATGTTGAGGTTTCATACCCAGACAGGCGGCAGTACGCTTACCGCGCAACAACCACTTAATAATATTTCCAGGGTCACGATACAGACACTGGCCGCCGTATTAGGAGGGACACAATCATTGCATACAAACGGGTATGATGAAGCGCTGAGCCTGCCCACAGAAGAAGCCGCCAGGATCGCCTTACGTACCCAGCAGATCGTTGCGTTTGAAAGTGGCGCGCCGGATACAGCGGATCCCCTGGCGGGTTCTTATTTTGTGGAAGCATTGACCCATGAAGTGGAAGAAGCCGCCTGGAAGCTGATCCATAAAATTGATGCAATGGGTGGAAGTGTGGCCGCTATCGAACAGGGTTTTATTCAAAACGAGATCGCCAGGAGCGCCTGGGAATACCATCGTAAAATCGAGACCGGGGAAAAGATCATTGTCGGCGTCAACAAATTCCAGTCAGAAGAGATCAATCCTATCCCGGGATTTAAAGTGGATGACAGCATCCGGACAGGACAGATCGAAAGACTAACCCGGTTAAAAAGTAACCGGGATCATGCCAAATGCGACCAGGTGTTACAATCGCTTAGTGATAAAGCCTCCGGCGATGAGAACATCATGCCTACCGTCGTGGAAGCTGTAGAGAACAAATGCACCCTTGGCGAGATCGCGGATACCCTGCGGGAGGTATATGGGGAGTACAAATAAATGCTGATATTTGGGTGGAGACGGAGTTGAATGTAGAACAGATGAACAAGGAATTAA
>JADGPW010000185.1 GCA_017882265.1 Chitinophagaceae bacterium
GTAAATAATAAAAAAGCGGAACACTGTTCCGCCTTATTTAAGTTTAGTGGACGCTGCCCCGAATAGTTCGGGGCGACCCAAAGTGGACCCTGCAGGGAACGATCCTGCGACCCCCTGATTATGAGTCAGGTGCTCTAACCAACTGAGCTAAGGGTCCAGGTTGCAACGCAACCAAATATTTTATAAGAACTTCTCAGCGAGCCATAAAATGTAATATTCCGGTTCAACAAGGCGCAAAAATAAAAAAATATTGCGGACGGGAGCAAGTTATTTGATCTCTTCAAAATCAATATAATCACCAGCTTTCCCCTTAGAGGCCGGTTTTGAAGGAGAAGGCTGTTGTGGATTGCTGGCTTGCTGATTTTGCTGTTCACGCATATGCCCATGCATTTCCCTGAATCCTTTTTTGATCTGCCTGGTGGTTTTGTACACCGGGATGACCAGGTTAAAGATGAACTGATAGATCAGGTAGATCAATATGACATATAAAATATATTTCACAACACAAAGATAAGCAGGCCAGTCCTGCCGTTGCCGGGATTTTGGAGGCGTTTGCCGAAAAGAATGAGGCTATCTCAAAACTGTTTTTATGTAAAATAGCTAGTAAGGGCGGAAGACGGGAAGATTTGATTTTCAATTAGTGATTTTTTACCGCATTCCCGTCTTACTCGCAGAGTCCTGCGGACCGGCAAATAATCTGCTTTTGAAACAGCCTCATTCTATTTTGGGAGATATGGCCTATTTTCCTACCTTTGCACAGGAAATAGATGAATGAAGGGAACGAAGCCGTTCCCTTCTTCTTTTCTACCCCATGAACAGAGCATCACAAATAGAGGATAAAGTACTGGCAATGATCAGTACAGAACCGGATTTATTCCTGGTAGAGGTAGCCATCAGGCCGGTAAATAATATTAAGGTGTTTATAGATGGTGATGAGGGAATTACGATTGAAAAACTGGTGCAATACAACCGGCGGCTATACCGCCAGATCGAAGAAGAGAATATATTCCCGACCGGGGATTTTTCCCTGGAAGTATCATCACCGGGACTGGACGAGCCACTTAAGCTTCATCGTCAATACCTGAAGAACATTGGTCGGTTCGTGGAAGTGGTGGAAAATGACGGAAGTAAAAAGGAGGGAAAACTTATCAGTGCCGACAAAAGAGTCATAATAGTGGAAGAAGAAACAGGAAAAGGGAAAAAAAGAGAAAACCGGCTGCATACCATTTCGTTTGACAATATAAAAACAATAAAAATTCAAATTAAATTCTAAACAGCTCTGAAACAGGAGCTTTCTAAAATTTCAAGTATTATGTCAAGCATTAACCTGATCGACGCATTCCAGGATTTTAAAGAAGCGGAAAATATTGACCGCCCCACCATGATGAAAGTGGTAGAAGATGTATTTAAAACGCTGTTGCGGAAGAAGTACACCAGTGACGAGAACTTTGATGTGATCGTAAATGCAGAAAAGGGTGACCTGGAAATAATCCGTCGCCGCATGATCGTAGAAGATGGACAGGTAGAAGATCCGCTGGCACAGGTGGCTTATTCCGATGCGGTGAAAATTGAACCCGATTTTGAAGTAGGGGAAGAATTATATGAAGAAATTGACCTGCTGGATTTTGGTCGCCGCGCGATATTAGCAGCCAAACAAACACTGGCAAGCCGTATCAGCGATCTGAAGAAAAATGTACTGGCAAAAAAATATGGTGACAGGGTTGGCGAGATCATCAGCGCGGAAGTATACCAGGTCTGGAAAAAAGAGATCCTGTTGCTGGATGATGAAGGAAATGAGCTGATACTTCCCAAAAGTGAGCAAATTCCCCAGGATTATTTCAAGAAAGGCGAGAATATCCGCGCCGTAGTAAAGAAAGTAGACATGAAGAATAATAGCCCGGTCATTATTCTTTCCCGAACTTCGCCTGACTTCTTAGCGAAGTTGCTGGAAGTAGAGGTTCCGGAGATCTTTGACGGGCTTATCGTGATCAAGAAAATCGTTCGTGACCCGGGTGAAAGGGCAAAGGTTGCAGTTGAATCATACGATGATCGTATTGACCCTGTAGGAGCCTGCGTGGGCATGAAGGGAAGTCGCATTCATGGTATCGTTCGTGAATTAAAGAATGAGAATATTGATATTATTAACTGGACAAGTAATATCCAGTTGCTTATTCAGCGTTCGTTAACTCCGGCCAAGATCACCAGTATGGAACTTGATAATGAAGGCCATCATGCCAATGTTTACCTGAAACCCGACCAGGTTTCCCTGGCCATCGGCCGCCGTGGCGTTAACATTAAACTCGCCTGTGAATTGACGGGTTATGAATTGGATGTATACCGTGACAACGAAGGCGAAGTGGAAGAATTTGATATTGACCTGGAAGAATTCAGCGATGAAATTGAAACATGGGTTATTGACGAATTAAAACGTGTGGGATGTGATACCGGGAGGAGTGTGTTGGCATTAACACCGGAAGAGCTGGAACGGAGAACCGATCTGGAAAAAGAAACAATTGAAGAAGTTAGAAAGGTATTGAAAGAAGAATTTGATAAAGAATAAAAAAAGTCAATTATGTCATATTAGTCAAATAAGTCAAAGGGTTACTTAAGCGTTTTATATGACCCATTTGACCTATTTGACTAATATGACCTATTTGATCTATTTGACACATTTGACTTAACACATGGCAGAATTAAAACTTCCAAGATTATTAGCCGCAGCCAAAGATTTCAATATTGGCCAGCAAACGCTAATTGATTTTTTGATCAGCAAAGGTTTTCCAAAAGATGACCTGAAGCCTACGTCCAAATTGACGGAGGAAATGTTCCGCGCATTGCAACAGGAGTTTCAAAGCGATAAGGCAGCTAAAATTAAAAGTGACCAGGTAGACCTTCCCAAGGGGGCATTAGCTGAAACCAAGAAGAAAAAAGAAGACGAAGAGATAAGTTTTAAAAAAGAAGATAAATCAGCCGGCAAGTCCATTAAAAAAGAGAGTGTAACAGAGATTGCCACAAAGAAAGAGGAAGAAACGGTAAAAGCTGAAGAGGCGCCTGTTACAACTGCGGCTAAAGTAAAAACTAAAAATGAAGAATCAACAAAGGAGCAGGATCTTATAAAAGCAGAGGCTCCGGAGATCGAGGGGCCTAAACTGGTCAAGAAAATTGATCTCTCAAAAATTGATTCATCCACGCGTCCGAAAAAGGTAACCAAAACAACGGCGGCTTCCGAAAAATCAAAAAAAGAAGCGGAAGCAAAGGCTACGGAAGAAGAAAAAACGGCAAAAGGGAAAGCGAAAAAAGGGAAACCAAAAGTTGAAGAAAAGGAAATAATACCCAAAGAGGAACCCGTTACCGATGAACTGCCTACTATTGAAAATATAGAAGTTGAAAAACTGACAGGCCCAAAGATTTTAGGAAAGATCGAACTGCCGCTTGACAATGATACCCGTCCAAAGAAAGAAGAAAAGAAAAAGCGGAAGCGCATCCCGATAGAGAAAAAAGATGTCAAACGGGAATTGTTTATTAATAAGGATGGTGACAGAAGACAAGGTGGCGGGGGTGGTTTTAACCGTACGGACAACCGGGGAAGAACCGGTGGAAGCAGTACGGGGGGCAATCGCAGGCATGGTACCGGCGGACGGAGGGAAGAAAAACTGATCGACGAAAAAGAGATCCAGGAAAAGATCAGGGAAACGCAGGCCAAACTGGCTGGTGCAGGTGGCAGGGGTAAAAGCCTGAAAGCAAAACTGCGTCGTGAAAAAAGACAGGAATTGGCTGATGCGCAGGGTGAAATGGTAGATGATAACAAATTGCGGGTAACTGAATTCATCAGTGTAAGTGAATTGGCCAACTTAATGGATGTCAGTTTTGCCGAAGTGATCAGTAAATGTATGGGACTCGGCATCATGGTTTCTATCAACCAGCGCCTGGATGCAGAGGTAATAGAACTGGTGGCTAGTGAATTTGGCTTCGATGTGGAGTTCATTGACATGGAAAAGCAGATGGAAATGGAGGAAGATGATGAGGATGATGAAGAGACAGAATTGCAGTCTCGTTCACCCATTGTTACCATTATGGGTCACGTTGACCACGGGAAGACATCCTTGCTGGACTATATCCGGAGTGCAAATGTAGTAGCAGGAGAGGCCGGGGGTATTACCCAACACATCGGGGCTTACCAGGTCACATTAGAAAACGGCAAAGAGATCACTTTCCTAGATACGCCCGGTCACGAAGCATTTACGGCGATGCGGGCAAGAGGAGCAAAGGTGACTGATATTGCTGTGATCGTTATTGCGGCGGATGACGCGGTAATGCCACAAACCCGGGAAGCGATCAGTCACGCACAAGCCGCCGGGGTTCCCATGGTCTTTGCAATCAATAAAATGGATAAAGACGGAGCTAATCCGCAAAAAATATATGAACAGCTTTCCCAGATGAATTTACTGGTGGAAGAATGGGGTGGTAAATACCAGAACCAGGAAATTGCTGCCAAAAAAGGGCTGAATGTTGATAAGCTGCTGGAAAAAATATTACTGGAAGCGGAGTTGCTTGACCTCAAGGCAAATCCGAATCGCGAAGCAACAGGGACCATTATTGAAGCCTCCCTGGATAAGGGCCGTGGCTATGTGGCTACTCTGCTTGTTGAGAATGGCACATTACATGGAGGCGACCTGGTGGTAAGCGGCCAACACTATGGCCGGGTGAAAGCCATGTTCAATGAAAGAAATAAAAAAGAAGATACGGCGGGGCCTTCGGCACCGGCCGTGATATTAGGATTGAATGGAGCACCGCAAGCCGGTGAAAAATTCAAGGTATATGCGGATGAAGCGGAAGCTAAAGAGATTGCCAATCGCCGCGCACAAATATTAAGAGAACAGGGCATTCGGGCCAAAAAGCATATTACCCTGGACGAGATCGGTCGCCGCCTGGCATTAGGAAGTTTCAAAGAATTAAAAGTTATTATTAAAGGGGATGTGGATGGCTCCGTAGAAGCCCTGAGTGATTCACTCCAGAAATTATCTACCCAGGAGATACTGGTAAGTGTTATTCATAAAGGCGTAGGCCAGATCAATGAAAGTGATATCGTGCTGGCGGAAGCATCTGATGCCATTGTCATTGCCTTTAATGTGCGGCCCTCCCTGCAGGCATCCAGGTTGGCAGATAATGCCGGTATTGAGATCAAAATGTATTCGATCATATATAATGCTATTGAGGAAGTAAAGAGTGCCATGGAAGGAATGCTGGAACCAAAGATGCAGGAGAAGATCACGGCTAATGTGGAGATAAGGGAAGTGTTTAAGTTTGATAAGGCCATCATCGCCGGTTGTTTTGTACTTGATGGAAAGATCAGGAGAGATGCAAAGGTCCGGTTGATCCGGGATGGTATCGTGATCTACCCAACCGGGGAAGGCGCCAGCGCCGAACTCGCCTCGCTGAAAAGATTCAGGGATGATGCCAAAGAGGTTGTCTCGGGTATGGAATGCGGGCTGACCATCAAGAATTACAGTGATATTAAAGTAGGAGATGTGGTGGAGGCGTATGAGGAGGAGGAAGTAAAGAGGACCCTCTAACTGCCAACCAGAAACTTTTGTTAAATACCCCCTCCTTTATCCTTAAGTTTTCCTCTACAAAGTACTTTTGAACCTATATGAAAAGAACATTTACTGTCTGTTTGTTACTGCTGGGGTTTACAATGATGGTCCAATCGCAGCCCCAAAAAGTGGTGGCTGATAAGATTGCCGCCATCGTTGGCGATCGTATCATTCTCCAGTCAGACATCAAGAATTCCCTGGCCGATATTGTCAGGCAAGGCGGAACAGTACCTGAGAACGGCGAATGTTTATTGATGGAGCAGGCGCTTATATCAAAAGTCCTGATGTTACAGGCTGAAAAAGATTCCTTACCGGTTACTGATGAAGAAGTGGAGGCAGAATTAGATCAGAAGATCCGGTATTATATTGCACAATTAGGCAGCCAGGAGGCGTTGGAAGATCTTGCCGGTAAAAGTATTTACCAGATCAAAGATGATGCAAGAGAATCTGTGAAAGAGCAAAAGCTGGCAGCCGCCATGCAGAAAAAGATCGTAGACAATGTCAGGATGACGCCCAACGAGGTACAGGCTTTTTTCGAGCGTATTCCTAAGGACAGCCTGCCTTATTATGAATCAGAGCTCGAAGTTGGACAGATCGTTCTTTTTCCCCCAGCCTCCCATGACCTTGAACAATATATCATAGGGGAAATGAATAATTACAAAAAGCAGATCGAATCCAAAGTAACTACATTTGATAAACTCGCGAAACAGGTTTCAGAAGACCCGGGAAGTAAGGATCGGGGTGGTCAGTACCAGATCAACCGAAATGAAAAAACATGGGATCCCATTTTTATGTCGACAGCATTCCGGCTAAAAGATGGAGAAATCTCGGCCCCTGTCAAAACAAAATTTGGATTCCATATAATACAAATGGTGCAACGTAATGGTGATGATGCTGTCATCCGTCATATCCTCCGCATCCCTCCTGTAACAGAAGCAGAGTTAGCACATGGCGTTACCAAACTGGACTCAGTACGGTCAAAGCTTATTGCGGGAACAATTGGGTTCAATGAAGCAGCATTGAAATACAGCGAAGATCCAACGTCAAAATTTGCCGGACCCTTTTTTACCGGCAGGGATGGCTCTACCTATGTAACTATTGATGCGTTGGACAAAGACATGGTTGGCATGATCAGTAAAATGAAAGTGGGCGAATTTTCTAAACCCACTGCTTTCCAGGATGAGCAGGGAAAGAAAGGAGTAAGAATAGTTTATCTGAAATCAAGGTCTGATCCTCACCGGATGAACTTACATGGTGACTATAGCAAAATATCACAGTTTGCCCTGGAAGAAAAGAAAAGTAAAGTGCTGGATAAATGGCTGAAAACGAAGATGCCTACTTATTATATTATGGTAGAAGCGCAAACAAGCACCGATTGCCCACAGCTCCAGAAATATGCGACGGATAAAAAATCATTTTAGATTCGTTTGACATCATAAGTAAAAAGCCGTTACAATTGTAGCGGCTTTTTACTTATGATAGGGTTATAGAAGCAGAAGACATTGGTAAAATAACGATATCAGGCAATTATTAATATAACTACTTTTATCCGGCCGTTTTTATCAAACAATCAGTTGTAATGCTCATCTCATCCCATGTACAAGGTCTGTCAGGGTATTTCAGGCAGTCAAATATATTTTACTATACCCTTGTAGATCTGCAGGGTTGCTACCTGTATGCCAACCCCGGTTTTCAAAAAATGTTTCATCATGATAGCTCTGAATTTTATGGCAGTTTAGCGGCTGATGATATTATACAGGCGGATATAGCAAAATATAAAGCGACGATCCAGCAGTGTTTGCAAAATCCCGGCACACCTGTATGTGCTGATCTGTGTATGAAATGGCAGCAGGGTTCCTCCAAAGCGATCAGGTGGGAATTTTCGGCCTGTGTCAATGAGGAGTGGCGTCCTGAATGTATACAGGCCATTGGTGTTATAGCGGGGGGAATGATAAACGGACCCTACGAATTGAACAAGAGCACGGCTGAGTTGATGGAACGATATAAAGCCTATGAGCAGGGTGTGGAAGGGCTTTGGATGTTTGAATTGAAAACGCCTGTTTCGGCCACAGCTTTACCGGAAGAGATTATTGCTCATTGCAGGAAAAACGGGTACCTGACAGAATGTAACGATAATATGGCCCGGATGTATGGCTTTGGCTCCGCGGAAGAAATGATAGGAATCAGCCTGGATGGAATGATAAATTTTGACGATCCGGCCAGGGTTGAATACCTCCGGACCTGTATCCAAAACAGGTTTAAATGCAGGGATATGGAGACCAAAGCATTTGACCAAAGTGGAAGAACACTTTACTTCCTCAACAATATGACCGGGATTGTCGAAAACGGAATGTTGAAAAGAGTATGGGGCACACAACAGGATATTACTAAGCAACGGGAGGCCGAACAGCAATTGCAACAAAGTGAATTGTTTTATCGTAACCTGATCGCCGATTCTTTAGATGGGGTTCTGCTAACAGATATAAATGGACTTATCCATTTCGCCTCCACATCCATTACCAAGATACTGGGCTATTCTCCGGAGGAAACGGTCGGTAAAAATGTATTTGATTTTAGTCATCCTGATGATCGTAAAATAGCCATGGCGACTTTTGAAGATGAAGTAAAAGAACAACCACGGGTAAAATTTATCAATATCAGGTTATTGAAAAAAGATGGTGAATGGGTATGGTGTATTGTGAGGGGCCATAATATGCTTGCTAATCCTTATGTAGGCCGGGTGGTTGTGTATTTTTATGATGACACCTTACGTAAGCGATCAGAACAGGCGCTAATAGATAGTGAAAAGCGTTTTCGGGCCCAGGCCACTATTCTCCATAATGTAACAGATGTGATTGTAACAACCGATATAAACGGGATCGTAACATCCTGGAATAAAGTAATAGAAAAATTGACCGGCATCACGGAAGAAAAGGCTATCGGGAAAATGTTCAGGGATTTACTGCCCACTAATTTCTCACCCTTTACCCATGAACAGGTGACAGAAATTGTTTTTGAACAGGGCATCTGGCGGGGCGAAATATGCTTTCCGGGATCCAATGGTGAAAAAAAGTATTTATTGCATACGGTTTCGCTATTGTATGATGAAGAAGGAAAAAATATAGGTCTCCTGGGTGTAGGTAAGGATATAACGCATCGGAAAGAAGCAAAGGAAAAACTCCAGGAAAGCGAACTGTTTTACAGGAACCTGATCTCCTATTCCCTGGATGGCATTATTATGACCAATAAACAGGGGAGGATCATTTATTGCGGGCCCTCGGTCAGGGAATTATCCGGTTATGAACCTGCGGATCTGTTAGGCCACCATTTTTTTGAATTTGTACACACCGATGATAGAGTTGTTGCCCTCGAAATGTCAGCGCTTGTCATTGACAAAAAATCGTCTGCAGATTATGTTCTTATTCGGTTAAAACATAATAATGGCAACTGGACCTGGTGCAGGGTAAGAGGACATAATTTATTGGATAACCCTGTATTCAATTCGGTAGTCATCTATTTCACGAATGAAACAAAAAGAAAGGAAACTGAGGACAAGCTCAGGGAAAGTGAAAAAAAGTTCCGCAGTCTGATTTATAACATTGCACAGGGAGTTGTCGTGACGAATGAAAAGAAAGAAGTAATCATTGTAAACCGGGCCGCACTGGATATCCTCAGTGTTAAAGAAGAGGAGGTGCTCGGGACAACCAGTTCAGATTCCCGCTGGAATGCGATTCATGAGGATGGCCGTGATTTTCCTCCTGAAACACACCCCATCGTTGTTGCGGCCAAATCCAGGAAACCGGTCAGGGATATAGTCATGGGAGTATACAGGCATGCATGGAAAGACAGAATGTGGCTTATCGTTAATGCCGAACCGGTTCTTGATAATAATGCTGCACTCACCAACGTGATCTGCTCTTTCACTGATATTACAGAACGAAAGCGATTGTCGAAAGAATTGGTCGAACAAGAGGTTCAGAAACAGAAATTAATTACCCAGGCTACGATCGATGGGCAGGAAAAAGAAAGAGAAGAGATCGGGAAGGAATTACACGATAATATCAACCAGCATCTTACCACAACACGTCTTTACCTGGAAGTAGCACGGGAAAAAGCTTCAGGGGAAGTGCTTGAAATGATCAATCTTTCTCATAAGAACCTGGTCTCGATCGTACATGAGATTAGAAATCTCTCGCAGTCTCTGGTACCACCCACAATGGGCGACATTGGATTGATCGAATCTGTGCAGGACCTATGTGATTCATTGAAAAGAGTACACCCTTTTCATATTGAATTACAGTACCAGCATTTCCACGAAGAGGCCCTCCCCGGTAACATGAAACTGATGCTTTTTAGGATTATCCAGGAACAGGTCAATAACATTCTCCGCCATGCCAACGCCAACGCTATACTAATAAGACTTCAATCGGATGCTGAATACATTATTCTTACCATTGCCGATGACGGAAAAGGATTTGATCCGGGTAGTAATAAAAAAGGAGTGGGATTCAGTAATATGGTCAACCGGGCCAGTTTGTTTAACGGGAAAGTGGAAATTATAGCAGGGCCGGGAAAGGGCTGTACTGTTTCGGTTGTTATACCATTGGTTTTAGAGAAAAGATAAAAGTGAATAGATAATAGTATATAACAATTGAAGAAACCTTACAATTTTGATACTCATTCAAAGCGGTAATGTCTTTTTCTTCTAAGGGCACTATTCACTATTATCTTTTCACTATTATCTTTTCTCTGTACTTTTGCGCCTCCATGAGCGACCCGATCAAACACGAATGCGGACTGGCTTTCATCCGGCTTCGGAAACCTTTCTCTTATTACCAGCAACAATATGGAACCGTATTATGGGGACTGAACAAGCTCTACCTGCTGATGGAAAAGCAACATAACCGGGGGCAGGATGGGGCCGGGGTGGCCACCGTTAAATTAGATGTGGAACCAGGTTATCCTTACATGAACCGCATCCGGAGCAATGCCCCCCAAGCCATCGCTGATATATTTCAACAAATAGGAAAAGAGATAGATGAACTGGAAAAATATAACCCGGAAATAAAAAACCATCCCGGGCTGATGAAAGGCCATGTAAATTTTTTAGGGGAGCTGTTGCTTGGCCATCTTCGTTACGGCACACAGGGGAAAAATAAACTGGAATATTGTCATCCTTTCATTAACCGGGATACGATTCCTACACGTAATCTTGCCCTGGCCGGCAATTTCAATATTGTAAATTCAGATGAGTTATTCGCCCTGATAGGAAAAGAACCTCATCATACGGTACGTTTCAGCGACCTGGCAGCCATGATCGAGTTAATGCATATGTTCCTGTGTAAGGAAGATGAGCTATCTCCGCAAAAAATGGATATTAAGAAAGTGTTGAAAAAAACACTTCCTATGCTGGATGGGGGCTTTCATGTAGCCGGTTTAACCGGTAATGGTATTGGCTTTGTTTTCAGAGATGCCCATGGGATCCGCCCTTCCTATTATTATGTGAATGACGAAGTGGTCGTGGCGGCTTCTGAACGAGCCGCTATCCGCACCGCATTTAATGTAGGGGAAAATGAGGTGCAGGAACTGATGCCGGGCCACGCTTTGATCGTTAATGAAAAGGGAGAGTTTGAAATAGCCCGGATTCTGGAACCAAAAGAAAGAAAGGCCTGCAGTTTTGAGCGTATCTATTTTTCAAGGGGCAGTGATGAAAAGATATACCGGGAGCGGCTGGCATTGGGCTATAACCTGAGTGAGCAGGTATTAAATGCTATTGATCACGATCTGAAAAATACCATTTTCTCATTTATACCTAATACAGCAGAAACAGCTTTTTATGGTATGTTGAAAGGGATGGAGGATTATCTCAATAAAGTGAAGATTGAAAGAATACTTAGCTGGGGCAAGGACTTTGATGCAGAAAAGCTCAATGCAATGATCAACCGTCGTATCCGTATTGAAAAGATCGCTATCAAAGATGTTAAGATGCGGACCTTTATATCGGAGGATACGGGTCGAAATGAAATGGTACAACACGTATATGATATTACCTATGGCACGGTCCGCCCCGGGCTGGATACATTGGTAGTGATCGATGACTCTATCGTAAGAGGTACAACCCTTAAAGAAAGTATTATCCGCATGCTGGCAAGACTGAAACCAAAACGTATCGTAGTGGTTTCTTCTTCGCCGCAGATTCGCTATCCTGATTGCTATGGTATTGACATGAGTAAGATGGGTGATTTCATAGCTTTTAATGCGATTGTAGCCCTGATGAAAGAAAACGGGAAAATGGAATGTATGAAAGAATTGCTGGAGAAATGTAAAGACCTGCAGCGTAATAACCAATTGCATACAGAGAATATAGTGAAGCAGTTATATAAACAATTCAGCACGGAAGAGATCTCAGCTAAAATAGCCCGGCTCATCACCCCCCCTGGTCTTGATATACCGGTTGATGTTATTTTCCAAAGCATAGAGGACCTGCACCTGTCCTGCCCGAATAATTTAGGCGATTGGTATTTTACCGGAAATTATCCCACACCCGGGGGTAATAAAGTCGTAAATAAAGCTTTCATGAATTATATGGAAGGAAAGAATGTGAGGGGATATTAACCCCCCAACCCCCTAAAGGGGGCTTAGGAGCTGTTCCTTGAGAAGAAGATTTACTAACTTCATTCTTATTAGTATAATTTCCAGCTGATCGCAATGACCAAATCATACGATAGCAACTCCCCTTTAGGGGCTGGGGGTAAACGACTCTTTCTGATCCGTCATGCCAAAAGCGACTGGAATTCCCCTTCATTGGATGATATTGACAGGCCGCTTAATGAACGGGGTAAAAGAGATGCGCCCGTAATGGCCCACCGGTTATTGGATAAAGGAATTAAAATTGATGCTTTTATCAGCAGCCCGGCCAAAAGAGCCAGGAAAACAGCGGCTATTTTTGCTTCCGCCTATAAAAAGGATAAAGAGGATATTATTTCCAGGTCAGAATTATATGGAGCCGCTGAAGATGTGTTTTATGATGTAATAAATACAGCCGATGATCGGTTGAAAAGCCTCGCTATCTTTTCTCACAACCCTGGCCTTACTGATTTCGCCAACCTGCTCACAGATACAAGGATCGATGATATCCCCACCTGCGGCATCTTTGCCATAAAAGCGGATACCGATACCTGGGCTTCATTTAAAGAAGCAAAAAAAGAATTCTGGTTTTTTGATTACCCGAAAAACGGAGGACAGGATCACGGATAACACGGATTTAAATGGATTTCACAGATTCAATCCCGAAAGGGATGGGAATCTTTCATTATCTAAATAGAAATCCATATTACTCTGCATTAATCCTTTTTTAATCCGCGCTATCCGTGATCCTACTCAACAACCACAGGAGGCGTTTTCCTGCTAACTAAAAAAACGCCGCAAAATATCATCACTCCTGCCAGTATTTTTTGAAAGGTGAATTGCTCCTGCAATACAAACATAGCAATGATAGCCGCAAATACCGGTTGCGTGTATATATAAGAACCGGTAATCCCGGCGCCAAGGTGGCGGATACCATACACATTAAAATAATAAGCCAGGAAAGTAGCGCAGATCACAATAAAGGATAATGAAGCAAACTGTGCCCATTCAAACTGCGGCCAATGAATGGTTGAAAATTGTGCCCAACCAAACGGCAATATCATGATAAACCCAAGGGTAAATACCCATCTTATGACATGCAATGGTTGGTATGCCTTCATTAGCGGTTTAACAAGAATAAAATAGAGGGTGTAGGAAATGGCATTTAAAATGATCAGTAGATCACCCGTTAATGAACTGGTGGCGTGACCCGCTTTTTCTTTGGTCATGATCAGAAGGACAGCGCCCCCAATACCCAGCGCTAGCCCGGCCACTTTGGCTATCGTTACTTTTTCTTTTAGAATCCAAAAAGCAAACAGCGTAATGAGCAAAGGAGTACATAACATGAGTAGTGAAGCATGAATAGTAGAGGTCAGGGTAAGACCTTTCATAAAAAGCATCTGGTTTAAGGCTACGCCTGTCAAAGCACAAAGGAGAAACCGCCCCAGGTGTTCTCTCCTTATACCGGCTTCAGTGTGGCCCATGGTCCATACGATCCAAAACAACAGCAGACTAACGGCCACCCGCAGCAAATTGAGCCCATAGGGACCGATCAATGATGGCGAAATATATTTCACCATACTATAATTGGCAGCAAAAAAAAGATTAGTGAATAATACCGCTATATGTGCTTTTGTATTAGTATGCAGAAAAAAGAAATTTAATAAGATAAAAGATAATAGTGATCCCGATAGCCATCGGGAGATAATAGTTCCTTAAAAACGAAGTTTTCTTCCTGATCCGAATCAGAATATTATCCATCGGAATTATTTACATAAATGTTGGTCCTGCAAAGTTAGCCGTTGAGTGAATGGCGGGTGGATAATAAAGAAAGGAATTTTGCAATAGTTTGTGGAAGCAGGTTCTCATTATTAATAGAAGGATTATTATAATGGAAATGCTGTGCTTTTTGCAAAGCATCGATGAGAGAGAAGCCTTTTTGGGGCATACAAAAGGCGATTTTTTTTTGCAAAAGATAGTTGGAAAGGTATTCCTGTTCTGTTTGCCCCGGTGTAGGTATCAGGATGCTCTTCTTATTTAATTTCACCAGGTCCATCACCGTGCTATAACCACAACGTCCAATCACAAATTCTGCCTGTTGTATTTCTTTTCCCAGTTGCTCAGCAGGCAAATGATTATAAAACCGTAGCATATTGGTAGAGGGGATCAGGGACATGGAACCGGGTAAACCACGCACGATTGTTGCCGAACCATTATAATGACTGATTTCATTTACGAATATATTTTCCAGCAGGGTTCGTTGAGGTTCAGGCCCGGATAAGAGTAACAGCAAATGACCTTTACCACCGCCCCCGCCGGTTGGCTGGGAGGAAGAAATTTCACTCACTATCCTGAGTCTGGATAGAGGACCAATATAATTAACCGGGACAGCCGGTTTTTTTATGGGATGTGATAATTCTCCGGCTAAATTATTTTCCCCGGCCATATCCGGTATCCAACATTCTGTAAAACGGTTGATATATCCGTAATTTCTTTTTTGTAAGATCTTCTCCGTCCACTTGCCCAGCGGACTCTTTATAGTAAGTTGATGAGTAATAAACACAGAGGGTATTTCCAGGTGATAAAGACCATAACGATTATCACTGATGACTCCGTCAAACCTGTGGTTTTCTGTATTTTTTTTCAACCAGTCATGTTCCTGCCGGATTGCTCGTCGGATTTTTGGCCCTTGTTGTAGCATTTTCCAAAAAAGCCCGAACGCCGTTTTTGCATAACGGATCCCGTATCCGGGCAAATCAAGAAAGGGTAATTGCGGAAATTCAGCCTTGAATAACTCCTCCTGTGTTTTATCCCCGGCGAGCCAGGGATCGCAGTCCTGGGTCAGCAGTTCCCGGATGATAGGTATACAGCGGGTGGCATGGCCCAGGCCCCAGTCAAGCGGGGCCACCAAAATGCGTGGTTTCCCGGGCACTTTTTCCATTACAGGCTGTTCCATGTTAATTTTTTAACTGTTTTGATAGTCCGGGATACTAATTTGTTTGTAAAATAGTTTTAATTTTAGAACTTCCTCCTTGAGGTTAAATGACTATCCTGGAGAACCCCTTGGACAAATTATGAAGACAATCAAAAAAACAATCCTTTTATTGTTATTTGTTATCGCCATCCTGTTCACCGCCTGCAATAGAAATTATTATTCTGGCACCGGTAAAGGAGGAAAAAATTGTGGTTGCCCGAGTCACAAAGGAATGAGCGGTTACTAATCCTGACAACAGCAATGAATAGCCCTAACCGGGATATATTGGTAATTGTGAAAAATGAATTCATGACAGACCGGTTCATTCAACAAGAGATCCGGAGTCTGAATGAACTGCTACACCAGGCTGAATCGCCTGAATCATTTTGCAAAGCGCATGAACTGGTAAACCGAAACTACATCACTTCCAAAAAGGAAAAAATAATTAAAGCAGCCCGCCATTTCAGATTGAGACCCTTCAGGTTTTTGATCAATAAGAATTGAGCCCTTGGTCAAAGAAGTCAAAAGAAGTCATTGAAGTCAAATAGGTCATATTGGTCAAATTGAGAATGACCGTTGTGACGGATATGACCCTTTTGACAAATTTGACTTTTTGACTAATGGGATTCTTCTATTCAAGATAATTTTTGCAACGCCTCCCTAAGCTTCCCGATCATCTCCCCGATCTCATGTTTTTTGCAGGTACCTACACTAAGACGGTACCAGGGGGAGCTCCTGTCAGCTCCAAAAGCATAGAAAGGAACTACGGCAAGACCTGCAGCATTGAGAACATAAGCTGTTACATCTGCCTGGCTTTGCAGTTTTTCTCCCTCCTTAGTTGTTTTACCGGTAAGATCCAGTTTAATGGTAAGATAGATGGCCGCTTCGGGAGCAATGGCATCCACAGCAAGCCCTTCATTTTTTAACTGCATGAAGCCATCATAAATACCCCGGAGCCTTTGTTCGATCTCATTCTTAAAATGCGATAAATATTTTTTTATGCCTTCCCGGTTAGCCAGGTAATGAGCTACAGCTTTTTGTTCTGCCATGGGCGCCCAGGCGCCAACATGGGTGAGAATAACTTTCATTTTATTGATCACATTGGCCGGACCCAGACTCCAGCCTACCCTCACCCCGGTGGCGGCAAACACTTTACTGATGGCATCAATAAAAATGGTGTATTGTCGCATAGCAGGGCGCAGGGAAACGGGATCGAAATGCCGAATCTCGCCATGTGTAAGGTGCCAGTACATCTGGTCATACATGACATAAAGTTTCTTCTCTCCCTCACCGCGTCGTTCATTTTCCCCGATCACCAGGTCGCAAATAGCTTCCAGTTCTTTCCGACGGAACGTGGTACCGGTAGGATTTTGCGGAGAACATAAAGAGATAAGGGTAGCCTCTTTTATATAGGGGCGGATATCATCAGCGGTGGGCATAAAATTGGTGGAAGCTTTCGCTTCAATAACAATATGTTCTCCACCCACAAAATGTGTATAATGATTATTGTTCCAGCTGGGGACCGCATAAAGGATCTTATCGCCTTTATCACACACCGCTCTGAAAACAGCATAGATCAAAGGACGCCCGCCCGATGCAACCAGGATCTCATTAGTGCCGTAATCCAATCCTTGTTCATCTTTCATAAATGAAAGGATAGCTTCTCTCAGGTCCAGGTTCCCCTCAGCAGCCGGGTAGTTGGTAAAATGTTTGCGGTAAGCCTCCACGATAGCATCTTCCAGTTCTTTTGGAATTGGGAAAATTGATGGATCAAAATCACCAACTGTAAAATTATAGATGCGTTCGCCCTGGCGGATCTTTTCCCTTATTTCTCCGCCCAATTTGACGATCTCAGATCCGATCAGTGTTTCTGATAAATGCGACAATTTCATGGCCCACCCTTTGCAGCAAAAATAATGGGATTGGGGGAGATGACAAGGACAAAAAGCACATCCCGGAAAGGGGGTGGCAGTTAGGGGTTACATAAAAATGACCGGTAAATACCGGCCATTTTATATTCATTGGATTATTGTTTTTTTATTAGTGATGATCCCTATCCCGGTCATGGTCCCTCCGGTCCCTGTCACTGTTTCTGTCTCTGTCTCTGTCATGGTATTTTGGCTGTCCCTTTACCACAAAATATTTGGGTTCATTGCTGTTCCTGATGATCAGTTGCGAATGATTCCTCCTAAACCCTGCATATCTTTCCCGGTGCATATTATAATGCAAATAGGCATCAGTTTCATTGACTACTACTTTATATCCGCTATACAGATCGTAATCTTTGTACCAGGGCGGTAATGAATAAGAGAATTCCCACCGGCCGCCCGACATGTAAATAAATTGTCTGTTAGTACATCATAATAGGCGTCGAGATCAGGAAGGTAATAATAGTGGACATAATCATAGCCGGCAGGACCCCACGCAGGTTGTGAACCGATATTAAAATTAACACCGATCCTTAACTGGGCATTTGTTTGCCCGGTAAAGGCAAACGATGCAAGAGCCATGATACAAACAATCAGAATCTTTTTCATACGCTTGATTTTATTACATACTGTAATTTCCAAAGACGGTGCCAAACGGAGAAAAAAAACAAAAAAATTATTATTCATTCATTTTCAACAAATAAGAAATGAAAATAGAATGAAATTTATAGTATAAACAGAGGAAATAATAATCAGGAATGATCAATTACGATCTTTGAATTATCATAAAAATCATATTTCACAGATATCTCGCTCCCGGGTTGAAATTTATTTACAGAGGCTTCGCTGATCACTCCTTTGGCTTTGCTGCTAAAAGAAGCCATATTTTCCGGGAGCACTTCCATCTCTAATTCCACATAAGGATTATTACCATTGACATAAGCCCCCAGCCAGGTATATTTTTTTATAATAGCTCTTGCCGGCTTGCCCGACTGGCTGATGGCATCATTATCTTTTTGGAGCTGCTCCAGCTCAGCCTGTAATGCAGCTGCATTCGGTTGTGCAATGGAAGCAGAAGCGAAAGAAGCGGATGGACGGCCAGCACTGAAATCAATGACTACATTCTTTTCATTCTTCGGATCGATCTTTACCGGGATCTCCATACCGGGCATATAAGCATTGGGGTTTATTCTTGAAACTAATACCCGACTCTCTGCATTATACACCTGCCCGAAATTATTTTTTACTTCCAATATTAATTTAACCTGGGGATTATTATTGATAGTAACACCTGTATCTTTTACATCCAGGATCTTCGCTTTACCCGGCAACCCGTTTTTTTGCAAACGGGCCGCATTGATCATGGGACCAAAAAATAACTTGTAAAATAAAAATCCCATGCCTCCAAAAAGCGCGCAAATGCCAAGTGTGATGTAAATACCCGAAGAACCCATGGTGGTGATCACCGCAATAATTGCAATAAGGATCCCAGCAATGCCGGCGCCAATGCCAATCCATGCACCAGTATTCATTTTTAGCATAAGCTGTTGTTTTGAAACAGTAATTTAGGAAAAAATTAAACAGGTTAAAGGAGTCAAAAAAGTCAAATGGGTCAAAGAAGTCAAACCACTAAATCATGATGACGGATATGACTCCTTTGAACATTAGAGACCTCACCCCTAACTCCTCTCCGGAGGAGAGGGGATGGTTACAGCGGTTTATAATCCTTGAATAAATTGACCTTTGTATTTTCCACCTGCTGGCGGTAATCTTTCCACTTACCATCGAAGAAGCCATTGATCTTTTGTAAAACATCCCCCACTGCTTTTTCGGCATTGGCAACCAAGGTTTCTTCCTGCTGACCCGGGACTACCATTTTACTGCCGATCGATTGCTGGGCAGCCTGTATCTGCGACATAACGGTCACATCAAATGGATTTCTTGCCAGTCCCTGTTTGTCAGATGTTTTGCCACTGATAAATTCCCGTATGGATTTTATTTCATCCTGCATTTTTGTGGTGGACTTCCTCAGCGAATCTGTTTCCTTTCCTTCAACTCCTTTTAGTTGTGTTTGCAATTTAGAACACACATCTTCGGCCTCGGTTAAACGATCCATGCCTTCCGTTAATTTATCAGTACTCTTTCTCAAACGGTCGTACATTTTTCTTTGTGCCATTTTGATATCATTCCTGTTCCCCAGCCTTGGATCATCTTTTACAGTTACAAAAGTGGAGTCTGAATTCCTTGCATAAGTAATAACAAGTTTATAAGTATCGGGAAGCACCTGCAAACCACCGGGCTCTGTTGCACCGGGTTGAGGTTTGGTTGAACCAGGCGAGCGATACCCTTTTTCTTCCATTCCCCAATACTCGCGGTTAAAACCACTGTCAACATTCCATCTAAGTGTCCTTATCAATTCATTATTGTTATTGTAAATTCTAACCGTGGCACTATCACCCCTGTTTCCACCACCACCACCCTGGCCAAATCTTCCGCCACCCCCTCTTCCGCCACCGCCACCACCACCCGGACCTTGTTGTGTTGGAGTTATGGTCGGTTGCACGGTTGAGGAAACGGTCGGCTGTTGTTTTGTTGTTGTGTCGACAACTGGTTTAGGCTTATTGATGAAGAAGGAAACTTCAGCGCCGCGACGACGGTTATCTGCATCCCACAGTCCCAATACGCTCCATTCATAACCATTGGCAGGTTTGAATTGCGCCTGGTATGCTTCAGGAGACGGAAAAGCAGTAACGGTGTTATGAATTGCCATTCCTTTATTGGCAGCCAGTTTTCTCAACGGCCGGATATCATCCAATACCCAAAGGGCCCGACCAAAAGTCGCGATGATCAGATCCGCCTCTCTTTCCTGGATGGCAAAATCAAAGGTGGAAACAGAAGGAAACCCATTTTTCCATTGTTCATAGGAAATGCCGTTATCAAGACTTACCCAAAAGCCATTTTCTGTTCCCACAAAAATGAGATTGGGTTCCACAGGATCCTGTATAATACACAGTGCATATCCTTTTACTTTGTTTTCATCTACAATTCTAACCCAGGATTGTCCGTAATCAGTAGTACGGAAAATATAAGGTTTGAAATCACCGCGGCGATAATCATTGGCTATTACAAATGCTTCTGCCGCATTATTTCTTGAAGGTGTTATTTGAGGGATCCAGCAACCGACCGGCATACCGGGAATTTTTCCGCGGAAATTGGTCCATGTTTTACCACCATCCTTTGTCAGTTGTACATTGCCATCATCCGATCCGGTCCAGATAGTCCCTTTTTCTTTTGGTGAAGGTGCAATGGTAAGGATCGTACAATAAGTTTCAGCACCGGTGATGTCCATTGTTAAACCACCGGTATTTTGAAAAGCCGCAACTTTTGCTGAATCGTTGGTGGTAAGATCAGGTGAAATGGTTTCCCAGCTCACGCCTTTGTCAGTGCTTTTGTGTAAAAACTGGCTACCGAAATAAATGGTCTTCTTATCAAACGGATCCTGGGCCATGGCAGAGTTCCAGTTGAACCTCAGCAAAAGTTTAGGATCAAGGGATGGAGGTTTGACAAACCAGTTTTCACCGGTTTTCCAGTTATGGCGGCCTACACTTCCACCCTGGCTCATACTATAAACCCAGCTGGCATCTTCCGCATCGGGCATGGCATCAAACCCATCGCCCCCGCCAATATTATCCCAATAATAATTTTTGATGCCGCCGTTGATCCATGTATAAGCGGGACCATGCCATGATCCGTTATCCTGCATGCCACCCATTACATTATAAGGTAGTTCATTGTCAACATTGATATGATAGAACTGACCCACCGGAAGTTTATCATCAAATGACCAGTTTTTGCCGTAATCATGCGTGATACCGATGCCCCCATCGTTTCCCTCGATCATGAAGTTGGGATTGATGGGATGTATCCACCAGGCATGGTGATCGGGGTGGATGCCTGAATAAGGTATAAGGGTTCTGAAAGTTTTTCCGCCATCCTCACTTACTTCCACCCGGTCATGAATATTATAAATCCGGTTCTCATTTTTGGGGTCCACACGGATATCCTGGAAATAAAAAGGTCGGTTAGTAACCCATTGAGGATCGCTGTTCACCAGTTCCCATTTAAAGCCACCATCATCACTTTTGTATAATCCGTTTTTTGTTGCTTCTACCAATGCATATACCCGGGAGGGTTGATTGGTGGCAAAAGCCAGACCTACCCGCCCCGTATTACCATCAGGCATCCCATCTTCTTTCCCTAATTTCTTCCAGTTCTTTCCACCATCAATGGTAATATATATCCCGCTACCCGGGCCACCGCTTTTAAAATTCCAGGGTGTCCGGCGGTGTTGCCACATGCAGGCAATAAGCTTATTTGGATTAGAAGGGTCCATGACCAACTCGGCACATCCGGTTGTATCATTTGTAAATAATATACGGTTCCAGGTTTCGCCACCATCCATTGTCTTATATACACCTCGTTCCGGGTGTTCGGAATAGGGATTACCGATAGCTGCTACATAAACGGTATTGGGATTAGTCGGATCAATAATAATGCGGTGAATATTCTTTGTTTTCTCCAGCCCCATTCTTTTCCATGTTTTACCTGCGTCCATAGATTTAAAAATGCCTTCACCAATATTCAGCGAGTTGCGGGGATTGCCTTCACCGGTACCCACCCATACAGTATTGGGGTTACTTTGCTGGATGGCAACGGAACCGGTATTTTGGGTAGGCTGTTCGTCAAACACGGGTGTCCAGGAGTTACCGCTGTTCTCCGTTTTCCAAACGCCACCTGAAGCTGAACACAGGTAAATGATATTGGGGTTGTCAACAACGGCATCGATCGCTGTGATCCGGCCACTCATTCCTGCCGGGCCAATATTGCGGGGCTTAAAATTTTTCAGTTGGGTTAAAGAAACTTTTTGTGCAGCCATGACTCCACAAACAACAATGGTCAAAACAAAGAATACCATTTTTTTCATATAAGTCAGTTTTGGATGCTAAACTTACTGATAAAGAAAAGGGCGGCAAAAAGAGATTATATAAATTCGGAGTTATTAAATGTAAACACTGATCCCGGCATTCGGCAAAACCTTACTATCTCAATGGAAGCGAAATACCCGGGAGCATTAATGTTATTCTATCAAAAAAACAATCTTCGTCACCCATTTAGAACTGTCTTTTTCCTGCCCGGGACCGGCAATATATTGTTCTATAACAGGCGATTTTTCCTTAAGTGAATTGTCCGCTAAATACTTCCTGATACTGGTGTAGGCGGCTGATTCATTATCATAGGAGCCATAAAAATCCACATATACGGCTTTGGACGCAGGAAGATCAACCACCTGGATGATAGGATTGTCTATTTTGGTGCCGGGAGATACGGGGAGGGCTGCTGCCATATCTGTCTGCTGGTTTTTTTCATCCCATGTATAGATCAGGCCATTTGGAATATTACCCGGTCGTACTCCTATTTTTTCGGTTTCATTGTAAATAATGGGCAGGTGCTGAGCAAAGAAAGAAGAAATATCAGCCCATTTTATTTGTTGACGGATCATCGCGTAAGTGGTGGCAGGGAAATTCATCGTGCTGACTTCATATTTTTTTGTCACCGGGCCGCCGGTGGTTTTTTCAATAGTCATCTTTAGCGCAGCCAGGCCATCTTCAAAATCCTTTCCCTTTTTTTTGTCCAGGCTGTAAAAAAGGTTGAAGATGTTCCAGGGTCTTGGGGTGGCCAGCTCAAAATTCCAGGTCACCGTGGTCATGCCATTTGTTTCGTTGAGTGTAAATGTTGAATGGGCTTCCGCTTTTTTCGGTTTGATGAAATGAAGATCATGTACGATCTTTTTATTCTCCTCCAGGGCACCGATCTCAATTTTGCCATCGCCCGAAATATTGGGATCTCCTGTCCAGGAAAGAGCCGCGCCTACTGTTCCATCGGGTCCGGTCAGGGTGTTTTTTTCCGTAGAGTCCTGTTGACTCCATACCGACCATTTATTAAAATTTTCCAGCTTTATCAATTGCTGGTAAATAACAGCCGCAGGGGCGTGGATAGTGGTTGATCTTTCTATCTTTTGTTTCACTGGCATCAGCATCGAAAGAAGGGCTGTAACCGCCAACACAGCCAGGAGGAAGAAGATGAAAAGTTTTAGAAACCTCATAATAATAAATTTAATCGCGGAGATCGCAGAGACACTGAGACGCAGAGGGAAAAATATTTTACATAGCTCCGAAATCTATTTAACAGACACATTATATTAAATTAATTACTCAGCGTCTCTGCGCCTCCGCGCCTGCCTGCCGGTAGGCAGGTCTCCGCGATAATCCCTCAAAATGGCTTAAGCGTCTTATCCTTTGATTTTTCCGGTTTCAGGACAAACCGGATATAATTATTCATGGTGATATATTTTTTAGCCGCATCCTGTATCATTTTAGAGCTGAGATTGTTGATTTGTTTTTGCATGTTTAATATATCGTCCGGGCTGTTGCTATAATAATAGGCGTCAAAAAGATTATTCATCCAAAACTGGTTTTGTTTCATTTCCACTTCCAGTTTTCTTTTTTGCTGCTCTTTTACTTTGCCAAGGTCTTCTGCAGATACGCCACCGGTCTTTACTTTTTTAAGCTCATCTATGGCGGCTTTGGTTAATGTATCCACATTCTCCGGTGCGCAGGGAAAGTTGATCGTGAACGAGGAATAAGCGTATGGGAATTTGACCATTTTTGCCATAGTGCCCACACCATATACACTTCCTTTTTCTTCCCTTAGTTTTTCTGTAAGCTTGATATCCATCACTTCACTCAGACTGTTTAAAGCATAGGCATCCTGTATATTGTAAGGAGCCGGGGTAGTAAAGACAATGTTGACCAGGCTCTGTGGCTCTGTTCCTTTATCGATCTCTTTTTCAATCTTACCCAGGGGAGGCCGGATACCAATATCTTTGAAATCTTCTTTTTTTCCCGTTGACGGAAGACTGCCGATATATTTTTCCAGTAGGGGCTTAATGGTTTCCTCATCAAAAGATCCCACAAAAAAGAAAGTGAAATTCCCCGCATTGGCAAAGCGTTCTTTATAGATCTGTATGCTCCGGTCTAAATTGATTTTGTCAAGATCCTCGGGCTTGGGCAAACCGCCACCCCGGGGGTGATTTTGTACCAGGAGTTTTTGAAATTCTGTGTTATAATAATTCTGCGGGTTGGCGGAATAATTGGCCAGTATTTGTTTCCCCCTTGTTTTAAAGGACTCAAAGACATCTTTATCTTTCCGGGGCGCGGTGAAATAAAGATGCAGCAATTGAAAAAGTGTTTCAGCATCCTTTGGAGTGGTGGTCCCGTTAAACCCTTCGCTGTACAAAGAAATATTGGGCGCCAGGGTTGTATTTTTCCCTTTGAGCATATTACTGAGATCGATGCCTGAAAAATTAGCAACTCCACCCTGGGTGACGAGGCTGGCTGCATAGCTGGCCGAGAAATAATCTTCATCCTTTACCAGGGAGTGACCGCCCTTGCTGTAGGCCCGGAAAATTATTTCGTCGTTTTTAAAATTGGTGGACTTTAATATGACCCGCGCCCCATTTGAAAGCACCAGCGTAGTGGTTCCCAGGTCATCATCCGACTTTGAACTAATGATCTTTCCCGGTTTTAGTTTTGAAGGATCCATCAACTCACTGGCCAGTGTTTTTTCTTTATAAGGTTCAATTGTGGCCATATCCACCGAACGAAGTACCGCTTTCACTTCATCAGCAGAAGGGATCTTTACCCCTTCTTTATCCGGTGCGTTCAGCGTCACGACCATATTATTTTTCGTGATCCATTGACCCGCCAGTTTGTTTACCTCTTCCAGTTTGACGGTTGACAGGTATTGTTTTACAAAATCATATTCCCATTCGATGCCCGGCATGGGTTCCTTCAATAGATAGTGATTAACATACTCATCTACATATTTATACGACTCTTCTTTTTCCCGTTCATTAAAAACACGGTCATAAAAACTCAGCATTTGCTTTTTTTGCTGCTCAAATTCGGTAGGCGTAAAACCATAGAGTAAAACCCGGCGGTTTTCCTGCATCAGGGCATACAGGGAGCGGGCCATTCCGGTATCGCTGGTATTAGCGGTAAGCTGGTAAACATCCTTGGTCCTGGCCACGCTATTGCCATAGTAAGAACCGGCACTTACGAAAGGCGGGTTGGATCGTAGGGTCAGTTCACGAAACCGGGTATTCAACATACCGGTAAAAAGAAGCGTATTCATATATCGGCAATAATCGCCGATCGAAATTTCTGATTGCAGGTCTTTCTTATACATGACCTCAACGGATGGAAAATCCGTTTCTTTATCTTTCGCAACAACGGTTAATATTTCTTCATGATCAGGTACCGGGAACACTTCTCTTTTTCTGGATGAAGTGGGCATCGGGATATTGCCAAAGGTTTGTTTGATCTTCTGTTCAATATCATTTACATCAATATCCCCCACCACGACGACGGCTTCCAGGTCCGGGCGATACCAGTCCTTATAAAATCGCTTTAAGGCCTCATCCGGGAAATGTTCAAGTATTTCTATTTTACCAATCGGTAGCCTTTCCGCGTATTTTGAACCCCTATATTGTACCGGTAATGTCTGTTTCATCATCCGCTCATCCGCGCCGCGGCTCAGCCTCCATTCTTCTATCACCACCCCTCTTTCTTTTTTGATCTCGTCCGGATCCAGCAAGGCGTTATGAGCCCAGTCTTCCAGGATCTCTAGGCCTTTGTCAACCAGGCCCGGTTTATCGGTAGGCACCGGAAGTATATATACCGTTTCATCAAATCCAGTGGAAGCATTCAGGTCGGCGCCAAATTTCACACCGATGGTTTGCAGGTAACTCACTAATTCATTTTTAGGGAAATGTTTGGTGCCATTAAAATTCATATGCTCCATATAGTGCGCCAGGCCCTGCTGGTCATCGTCTTCCAGCACGGAGCCGGCATTAACCACCAGTCTCAATTCCACTCTTTTTTCCGGTAAACTATTATGACGGATATAATAGGTCAGCCCATTTGACAACCTGCCGATCTTCACTTTTGGATCCACCGGCATTTCCTGTGTTACATCTATCTGCGACCAGGCAGCAGGTGCAAACAGTACGATTGCCAGCAGGTATAACCCAAGCTTTTTAACCACGTGTATATAATTTATTTGGGAACGTAAATTTATTGACTAGGTGTTGCTTGAAAAAATAAAAAAGCTTCGGGGCCTCACCCCAAACCCCTCTCCTGGCGGAGAGGGGCTTCGGACAGTCATTTAATTCGGGGAATTCCCTATGTATCGGGATAAACTGGATGTTGGCTCACAGCTCGAAGCTCAGGGCTAGCAGCTTATTCTTCCTTAGCATTATATTTCTCTTCCGCTTCTTTTGCTTTCTCAAAATCCAGCACCACCCCATTGATGCAATACCTGAGCCCGGTGGGTTTTGGGCCATCTTCAAATACATGTCCGAGATGGGCATTACAGCGGCCGCATTGCACTTCGGTTCGTTTCATACCGTAGGCATTGTCGGAAGTATAAATGACACTTTCCTTGCTGATAGGCTCATAAAAGCTGGGCCAGCCGCAGCCACTTTCAAATTTGGTATCGCTTTTAAATAAAGCATTGCCGCAGGCGGCGCAATAATAAGTACCTATATCCTTAGAATTCTCGAATTTACTGGTCCAGGGTCTTTCTGTGCCTTTCTGGCGGGCAATATGGTAGACATCACCGGGCAATATCTTTTTCCATTCCTCCTCCGGCAGCTCTACTTTGGTTTTATCTGTATTGGAATAAACGGGATTGTTTTTTTTAGTGGTATCCATTTTTCGGTTTTGTGATTTAATACGAATGAGCCCGGGAGCAGCCCTGAGATTACATTACAAATTTACGATAACAGGGTTTTCCCGGTTTGTCGGATTAATGACAAATCTTTTTTTAACACATTTGAATAGTTAGGCTTAAGTCGGGGGCTGACATTTGGGAGTATAACCAGTCTTCAATTAAAACTTAAGGGAGTCATGAATAATTTAAACTCTGAATGTTATATTTGTCTGACCACCAAGTTAGCAGGAGATTATGTTTAATTTAATACTGTTTGGCCCGCCGGGGAGCGGAAAAGGTACGCAA
>JADGPW010000018.1 GCA_017882265.1 Chitinophagaceae bacterium
CTGGGGACCTTCCCTTCACTATACCCGGCTCACACCCGGTGAACAGTACACGCATATTTCACTCTGGAGCCTTTTATCATCGCCCTTGCTGATCGGATGCGACCTGAACCAGATCGATCCCTTTACGCTGAATCTTCTTACCAATGATGAAGTCATTGCTGTGAACCAGGATCCGCTAGGCAAACAGGCTACACAGTTCAAAGCCAATGAGTCCTACCAGGTGTGGGTAAAAGACCTGGAGGATGGCAGTAAGGCAGTCGGGTTGTTTAACCTGACGGAAAACCCGTTAAATGTATCGGTAGATATGAAAGATCTTAAACTGAAAGGCCGTTGGAATATGAGGGACCTCTGGAGGCAGACAGACCTCGGTGCTGTTGAACGGCATTTTGAGATGAATGTGTTACCACATGGAGCAATCTTGATTAAAATGGTGAAATAGCGAAATGGCGAAATAACGAAAAAAAATAAAATATATTAAAACCCTGCAGGGTAACATTATTCTTGAGAAGTACCGAAATATTTTCATAAGGCATTTCATATTACCTTTATAAATTATTATTTTTGTGAAATAATTAACATCTTCTTCCGAAATCTATTAATAAAGATAAAATAACAACAAACATCTAATTATCAGTATGTTTTTTTAGGTGTCTGAATAATTTTTTAACATTCAGAAGGAATATATTTTTCCTTCCGGATAACAATTTAAACTTGTATCGCCATGGCAAAAATCACAAAAGAAGATGCATTAAGGTATCATGAAGATGGTCGTCCCGGAAAAATCGAAGTTATTCCAACCAAGCCACACAGTACGCAAAGAGACCTTGCGCTGGCCTATACTCCGGGGGTTGCTTTTCCCTGTCTGGAAATTCAAAAAAACCCGGATGATATATTCAAATACACTTCAAAAGGAAATTTAGTTGCCGTAATTTCCAATGGGACAGCTGTGCTGGGATTAGGAAATATCGGTGCAGACGCAGGCAAACCGGTAATGGAAGGCAAAGGACTGCTATTTAAGATCTTTGCCGATGTGGATGTTTTCGATATTGAAGTCGAAACAAGAGATATTGATACATTCGTTGAAACGGTAAAGCAGATAGCCGTTACATTCGGGGGGATCAATCTTGAAGACATCAAGGCGCCTGAGTGTTTTGAAATAGAAGAAAGATTAAAAAAAGAACTTCAGATCCCCATCATGCATGATGACCAGCACGGAACTGCCATCATCACGGCTGCAGGCATGATAAATGCATGTGAAATTGCAGGTAAGAAAATAGAAGAGATCAGGGTTGTGGTGAATGGCGCCGGCGCTGCTGCGATAGCATGTCTCAAGCTTCTGGTCTCCATTGGTGTCAAAAAAGAAAATGTTGTCATGCTTGATACCAAAGGGGTATTGCACAAGGACAGAACGGATCTCAACAAATACAAACAGATTTTTGCTACCGACCGGAAAATCCATACCCTTGAGGATGCCATGAAAAAAGCGGATGTGTTCCTGGGTTTATCGACTAAAAATATTGTTACAAAAGAAATGGTCCGTTCGATGGCGAAGAACCCCATTGTTTTTGCGATGGCCAACCCGGATCCTGAAATCACATACGATGACGCAATGGATGCGAGAAGCGATGTACTCATGGCAACGGGCCGGTCTGATTACCCAAACCAGGTAAACAATGTTCTCGGGTTCCCGTTTATCTTCCGCGGGGCACTCGATGTGAGGGCCACCTGTATCAATGAAGAAATGAAAATAGCGGCAGTGTATGCACTGGCAAAACTAGCCAAAGAAGATGTACCCGAGAACGTAAGTGAAGCCTATAAAGTCAAAAACCTGATCTTTGGCCGGGAATATTTTATTCCCAAACCCCTGGATTGGAGGTTAATCACAACCGTGGCACCTGCAGTTGCAAAAGCAGCAATGGATTCAGGGGTTGCACGCAAGCCAATTACGGATTGGGATGCTTATAAAGCCGAATTAGGTCTCCGCCTTGGTCATGAGAATCAGCTTCTGCGTTCGATCACCCAGCGGGCAAAGTCGGATCGCAAACGGATCGTATATACCGAAGGCACCAATTTAAAAGTTCTAAAAGCTGCCAATGAAGTTTTTCATGAAGGAATTGCCACTCCGATTTTGTTGGGAAATGTTGATCAGATAAAACAACTTATCGCAGAAAACAATCTTGACATTGCTTGCCTGAAAATCATCGATCCGAGAGGACCGGACCAGGAGGAAAAGAGAAAAGAGTTTGCGGAAATGATCTGGAAAAAAAGGCAGCGTAAAGGAATCACAAAAGATGAAGCTCTTGAACTGACCGATAACAAGATCTACTTCGGGATCATGATGGTAGAAACCGGTGAGGCTGATGCAATGGTTTCAGGTGTTACCCATGAATATGGCGAGGTTATGGGGCCTGCATTAAGACTGATCGGTCCCAAGCCGGAATTAAACCGGGTCTCAAGTATGTATATCATATTCACAAAGAAAGGACCTTACTTCTTTGCTGATACTACCGTAAACCTGGATCCTGACTGGAAGACCCTTGCGGAAAACGCTTTGCTCACTGCAGAGATGGTTCGCCGGTTCAACATTGAGCCTGTAATCGCCATGCTCTCTTATTCCAACTTTGGGTCAATAAAACCTGGCGAACATTCACAGGGACCCGTAAAAGTGCGTGAGGCAACCAAATATTTGCATGAAAATTATCCTGATCTGATCGTTGACGGCGAGATCCAGGCCAACTTTGCACTGAACAAGGAAATGCGTAATATCAAGTTCCCATTCTCAAAAATTGCCAACCATGACGTGAATACCTTGATATTCCCAAATCTAAGTTCCGGGAACATTGCCTATAAGATCATGCAGGAAATCGGAGGATTGGAAGTCATTGGCCCGATCCTTATGGGAATCAACAAACCCATTCATGTAGTACCCATGGAATGCAGCGTAAGAGAAATCGTGCACATGACTACCATAGCAGTCGTGGATGCACAATACACCAATAAACCAGCCAAAAAAAAAGGTAAATAATCTATTAAAATTCTAGTAATTATTAAGATAAAGGAGAATTATGAGTTTAAGTATTATTGGAAGATCGATTGCGGAGTCTGTTACGTTAAAACTGAACGAAACAGCCGCCATACTCAGAGCAAAAGGTGAACCTGTAATTCATTTAGGAATTGGTGAGCCAAAAAGCAAAGCCCCTCTGGATGCCATTACGGCTGCAGCAAGTTTGCTCAACACCGGTGAAATCCGTTATACACCGGCAGATGGAATCCCCGCTCTTAAGCAGGCAATAATCCGCTATACCGGTGATATGTATGGCCGCATTGTCTCACCCGAGAATGTCATAGCGTCCGGTGGAGCAAAACAAGCTATCATGGTTGCACTTCAGGCCATATTAAATCCGCAGGATGAAGTTGTCTTTCCTGCCCCTTATTGGGTCAGCTATCCTGAAATGGTAAGATTGTGCGGTGCCATTCCGGTACCTGTACTGCCCGAAGATGGTAGTTTCTATCCAAGATTACTGGATATTGAAAGAGCTTGTGGGGCCAATACGAAAGCCATTATCATCAACAGTCCGAATAACCCGACGGGGGTTGTCTATTCTGAACAGTTTATTGGTGAAATTGTAGAGTTTTGCGAAAAAAAAGGCATCTACCTGATCATGGACGATATATACCACCGGCTGATCTTCAATAACAAAAAGCCCGTCAATTGCTATAATTTCATCAAAGGCAGCATAGAGGATTCCAAAGTCATTCTCATCAACGGGGTTTCAAAGCAATATGCCATGACCGGTTTCCGGATCGGCTGGGCCGTTGCCCATAAAAAGCTGATCACCTGTATGACCAACATTCAAAGCCATCAGACCTCGGGACCTTCCGTCGTATTGCAGGCTGCAGCCGTCGGTGCAATTAATGGCATCCAGTCGGGTGTCACCAATCTTTGCATGACACTCCAAAACAACACCAACGTCATGATGGATGAGCTTAATTCGTTTGAAGGGATCAGGGCCACCCGTCCGGATGGCACTTTTTATTGCTTCGTCGACTTCAGCCACTATAATAAAGACTCGAGCAAACTTGCTTATTTCTTACTGGAAAAAGTCAGGGTAATAACAGTTCCGGGAAAGGAATTCGGTCTGGACGGATACCTGAGACTATCAACCTGCGGATCGATCAAAGATATCACACAAGGCATTGAACGCATAAAATGGGCACTGGATCCGAACTCTCCGAATGAATTATTTATCGCCGACCGTAAACTCGTGAGGGATTGGTTATAATATTAAGTATTGGATAATTAAACTACATAAACTATGTCGAAATATTTGAAATTTGAAACACCTGCTCAAAAGCAAGCTGCAAATTTAAAAAGTGAATACGGACTACAGAATCATGGTTTAGTACATCCCGAAAGAGTGTACTGGAACCTTCCGGCACCCGCATTGTATGAAGAAGCAGTTTTTCGTAATGAAGGGAAGCTCGTAAACGGGGGAGCACTGCTGGTAAATACCGGAAAATGGACCGCCAGGGCTGCAAATGAAAAGTATTTCGTTCAGGAACCTACTACAGAAGACAAGATAGATTGGGGAAAAAATAATCGTCCGCTGAGTGCAGAAAAATTTGACGGGATCTTTAGCCGTTTGC
>JADGPW010000186.1 GCA_017882265.1 Chitinophagaceae bacterium
AATTGACCAGTAGTTCCTGGCCGGCGCCAATATCTGTAAGGGCTTCAAATTCTTCACCATCATTTATGGAGATAATATTTGGCGCGGCGGAATGGTTAAGGTAAATAACCAGGTCCAGCATTTTAAATCCGTATTCGGGTACAAAATAGTTTTGTTCATCAAAGAGACAATAGGTCTCAATTAATGAACGGGTATGTTCCGGCAGGGCCTCCACATCCGAAATGGGTAGTTTGATCCATTCGCCCATTCCTTTGGAAAATATGGACCGGCAACCTTTTGGAATATCCTGTATCGCAAATACGCCAATACCATGCACGGCTGAACTTTTAAGTTTCACATAGGTTTCCTGCTGTAATTGCCGGAGTAATTCTTTTTGGGGCATATATCAATTTTGTTTTGTTGTGTATACGAAAGTGCGCGAAAATAGAATAAATACAACGGTTGCTGTATTTATTACCCGGCAGTATAGCAAGAATGGTTCCGGTAATTGCTTATTACAAAGAAAAGCCAATCATTATCCCACCCCAGCGGTGGGACATGCCGGTATTGAACTCCCTGGTTAAGAAAGATTATGAGTAGGAGAGATAGATTTTTTTGAATTTCAGCACCAGGCCGGCATCTGCCTGGAAAACGATCCTCGTTATATCAGCGGCCGGAATAGTATAAGGGTTATTCCTGTTGAACAACCCCCCCTGCAAGCTGGCGTCATACCCGATAAGATTTATCCTGCCCTGCCCATATAAATAATAACTCATTTTGTATTTCTTTCTTCCAACAGGAAGGTAGGGATCTTTGAAATGACCTGTCATGAAATTGAATCCTCCCGACAGCTTATCATTTACGGTTCCTAACCGGGCCTCACCTGTCACATTCAGCAGGAAAAGGTCTTCCGCCATTAATAATTTCTTTTCATAGTTGAGCTGGTAATTAAGCAGGATATCATTTTGTACCTGGTATTGCCAGCCCCTGAGCAGTATATTGTTGAGCCAATGGTGGATACGGGTTTGAATTTCTTTTCCCTGGGCAGCCGGGCCGATTACTCCAATGGTCAGGGCGGAAGCGATCCGATCCTGCCGGATACTGTCTGATTCCACGACAAATGATTTTAACGACATGGTGGCCGTAAAGGGCCGGTCACCGGATAATATAGAGTCACTATTGAGAGTAGTAGGGGTATAAGCTGAAATATTGAAACAAATACCATAATCAGCATCACCGTGCCCCGCTTTGATCAATAATTTAGTAAATGGATTCCTTTTTAAAGCCGGATGAACATATTCAAGGCTGATGCCCTGCGAGTAATAATAATCCATCCTGGTAAAGAAATCATTGTCGAAATGAAACCGGAAATAATACTGGCTTTCAAATGACCGGAAAGTGGAAGTATTGTCGGTAAGTTGAGCAATAGAAGGGGAGCAGGCGGCGGTTAGAAAAAAGATCAGTCCATATTTTTTAAACGGTAAAAACACGAAAAATATACGGGAAACGGTGCTGTGTAGATTTTAAAGTTAGATAGATAAGCGGGTGAACCCCTGTTGAAAAAATGATCAATACCGGTTACGATCCCTGTTATTCCCGAATTTATTATAGCCGCCGCTATTATTACCACCGCTATTACCTCCGCGGTATCCTCCTGGTTTTTCCTCGGCTTCTTTTACCACCAGGGGTTTCTTACCCAGTGAAATATCATTCAGGCCTTCGATAGCTTCTTTGGCTTCCGCATCATTCGGCATCTCCACAAATCCGAATCCTTTGCTTTTACCCGTTTCCCGGTCCATGGCCACTTTTACAGAAGCAACCGTACCAAATTTTTCGAATATTTCCTCCAGTTCTGCATCATCCAGATCATACGGCAGCCCGGCTATAAAAATCTTCATTTGACTAATTTTTGTAAATGTACACAACTTATTGCTTTACCAAAAAGGAGTAAGTGTTAATATGTGTGGACCCTTAGCAGGACTGAACAGCGGACTATTGCCAGGGGCATTTCGGATGGGGTAGTCTTTCTAAACACAAATACCTGCAAAAACACCAGAAACTGCATCCTGACTCCCTGTGGAAGGATTGTTGATAAGAGATTGCCGGTCATTGAAAAAATAAATCCCCGGTCTTGAATTCCGGAGGAATATTATTTATCCGTGAATCTTCGGATCAGGGAATTTTTTATCAAGGACTGTTAATCAGGCATGCTGTAATTATTATTTTCTTCATCCTCTTCGCCAATTGTTTCATTATCATCATCCATTTCGCTTCCCGGTATATCCAGGTCTTCCCCCATATCCCTCAGGTCGGCTTTTTCATTAAGAGGGTCCTGGCCATCGGTTTGATCTAATTGCAACTTTTTTCTGTCCGTTGTTTCCTCTGTTTGGGGGCGATCAGTTTGTCGCAGTAATTCTTTTTCTCCTTCAGAAACATTGCTGGCATTATCCATGTTTTCCTCACCCTGTTCCTTATTAAGATCATCCAGAATTCCTTCACCTTCTTCATCTGCAGAAGAGATAGTGGAATCGGCCATTTCGCCAATCACCGGCGGTATGATATGCTCCTGGCCCGGTATATCTTTAACTTCAGGCATGTCCATCATAAAATGGTCGCCGGGTATTGTTTCATGATTATTTTTTTTCATGTTTGGTTGTTTTATCGGTCAGGTAAATTTAAATCATCAGCCGAAATTTCATGCCGGTAATTTTAGCTCCTGGCAATCATTTAAAATAAGTTGTAATGGGGAATTTTTTCTTCAGAATATCCCATCTCTGGCATTGTTTTTAATATACAGGTTGAATATGAACATGGATAGCGATTTTTATTTACGGGTACGCACGGGTATTAATGCTCCTGTTTCAAAAGTATGGGAAGCATTGACCACCCCTGAATTAATAAAACAGTATTTTTTCGGAACGAATGCCCGGTCTGATTGGAAAGTGGGAAGCCCCATTACATTTAAAGGAGAATGGCGGGGAAAGACCTATGAGGATAAGGGAACCATCCTTGCCATCAAACCCCGTAAATTATTACGGTTTGGATATTGGGGTTCCATGTCAGGAATAGAAGATAAACCAGAGAATTATGTGCCTATCACCTATGAATTGTCACCGGAAGAAAGAGGAACCACCCTTACACTCACACAGAAAGATCTGCCGGATGAAAAAATGATGGAACAAAACTGGAAAAAAGTATTTAAGAACCTGAAAGAGCTTCTGGAAAACTGGTGAAAATAGATAAAAGTGAAAAGTGAAGAGTGAATAGTGAAGAGTGAATAGTGTCCTCAGATGAAAAGATCTTACAGATTTGACAACGTATCATATGTGTAAGGTCTTTTCGTATTTAAGGAACTATTATCTGTTCACTATTCACTTTTATCTTTTTCCGCATATCCATGATGATCCAAAGGACCACGGTGCTCAGGATGGCGGCAAAAAAACACCAGACCGAAAGAACAAAACTGTTATAAAAGATCACTGCAAAAAGATAAGAAGCAAAGAAAACGATCCCCAGCCATTTCATCTTTTTTATGCTGGAAATAAAGGGTGTGATAATAGTAGCAAGGCAATATAATAAAGTAAAACCGCCGATCAGGTTCTTCGCTACCGGGGGAAAATTAAAACTATAATGAAGATGATGATGAAGGGGCATGGTCACCGGGGAAGTATCCATAGGCATCTTCATGTTCCCCGGATCCATGGGCATGGTTACTCGTACATGGTATAGTGAAAGGACGCAGATAACTACGACTGATACGGCGGCGCCAATGCCTACCATTACATTCATTCTTTTTTTCAGTTTAGCTTCTTTTTCAAGCAGGCGCACCGTAAGCGGGATCCAGAATGGCCAGACTGCCATAGCAAATACAAGAAAAATATAAGTGAGCAAAGGTTGCCAGGTGGCCAGGCCGGGATCCTTCAGGGAAAGCCAAATAAATCCTTCCGTTAATTGTTGTACTGAAAAGATAAGGGGGATAGTGGCAAACAGTCGCCGGGGGTTGGTTTTAGCTTTTACTACGGAAATAATGCCGATCGTGCCCAGTACCGCACTGGCTCCAAAACTTGCGCCTGCCGAAAAACACATTTATGCCTCCGCTTTTTTAGATCCGCAATAGGTTAAACTTATTTATGGAATCAATAACCCGGAACCCCATGTAATGTAATCTATGTTTTCAACAAGCTATTATTAATATTAAGGTAAGCCCGTTACCTCTTGTTTTTAATAACCGAATTAATTATTATTTTCATAGCTACATTTTTAATCAAAACAGGGTACAATGAGATGGGTAAAATTTACACTGTTCTTCCTGGCCATAATCTTCTTTTTTATAAGTTGTGAAAATAGAAAGGTGCAAAGCGCAAATAGTGTAACACCAGCGAAGACGGCAGATACCACGGCCCGTTCATCCGCCGGTACTCCATCTACGGGAAGATCAGCAGATGAAACGAAACAGTTTATTGTCAATACATGGATACTGGATAATGAGGGTGCTACTGCCACCATGAAATTTACAAAAAATGAAAAATATATTGTCAAAGGGATGTCAGACAAACCCATTGAAATGAAATATACGATAAGTGATGACGGAATGATCCTGCATATTACCGGCAACGGCGTTGACGAGAAAACGATCATTAACGAGATCACAAAAGACAATCTTGTGATCACCACCAGTACCGGTATTAAGTCTACCTATGTTCCTCACCGTAATTGAAATATATTATCATTTTATAAAGAAGAGTAATGAGGTAGAATTCTTTGTTATAGATCCCGCAATTGACCCAAACCGGGGATAAAATTCCTCGATAAAGGCATATGGGGAATAGTGTAATTCAATTTTTGCCCTGGAATGGCTTCGATTCTTCCTTCAGATCATCAAAGAAAGGGCGGTGTTACCGTTTCAATACCTTTAAATAACTGGTTTTCCTGAAAGCGGAAGGCAATATAAAAAAACCTGCACTTGATGTGCAGGTTTGCCAGGGGTTTAATTCCCTGTAAAAGCGAATGTTTTATCTCCAGCGGCCCGGTACCCAAACATAACCACGCCTGGTATGGCTCCAGTGACCCTCCGTGTAACGTTTGTGGTGTTGAGGAGGTTCGGCCCAACGACCTTCTTTATAACTATATCGTCCACCTTCCGAATTCCATTCTCCGGCTACCCATACGTGCCTTGGAGAAGGTCGGGCCGGCCTTGTCCCTATTGTTATTGAAGGCCGGACTTTTACATATACCTGTGAATGAGCTGCTGCCGAAAACGATATCGCAACCGTCATTATCACGATAATCTTTAAAATGTACTTTTTCATAATACCTGTTTTTTCGTTATTAATTTATGACTAAAAAAAGAAAATAATGGAACACTTTTTTTTCAAATATTCCATTATTGAAGAAAACATATATTATGCCAAATGCTTAGCATCTTCCAATACATTATGAGAAATACCGGCGCACTTTCAAAACAGGTAATTTGTTGCTAAAAAACGAAGGCATTATCTCCAACGACCCGGTACCCATACATAACCACGCCTGCTATGATTCCAGTGACCTTCTGCGTAACGATTATGGCGTTCTGAACGTTCGGACCAATAACCTTCTTTGTAATTATAGCGTCCGCCATCCGAATTCCATTCTCCACCTACCCATACATGCCTAGGAGAAGGTTGTGCCGGCCTTACCTGTACGTTTACTTCGGGACGAATTCTTACTCTTAGCTGCGCATTGGCCACAGCCGAAAATGATATTGCGACTGCAATCATCATTATGATCTTCGAAATGTACTTTTTCATAATTAATATTTTTTGATGATAAATTTATAATCTGAAAAAAAGCAACAGCCTGAAAGCGGGAATTGATCCATTTTCAAATCACCTCTATTCATTTTTGAGCAGGAATGCCCGAAAAGGCCACAAACTGTGCCAACAATGGAGGAAAATAAGGGATAAGGAATTTGGCGTATCCGCCAAAGGAATCAGCATGTAGCCGCCTGGAGATTTTCCGACCCAAATCCCTAATTACCTTTACCATTTACTCATGCAAACACATCACCGGTATATGCGAGTGAAATACCAGTTTTTTAGTAGAACCGGATCTGAAAATATGTTCCAGTAGTTTATGTTTCTTTGGAATAGTGATAAGCAGATCAATATTATTTGAGTCAGCAAAATCATTGATGCCCTCTTCGATATCCTTAACCTGGATGAAATGAAAACCGGGATTGACTTCCTTCAGCATGTTATATAGCATATGAGATTGCTTTTCAATATCCGGTTGTAAATTATGATTGGGTAGATCGGCATTTAATACCATCAGTTCAGAATGGAATGCATGTACAAACTCTTTGATAATATGCACCGGGGTTGAGTTGGTAACGGCATTCAGTTCACATGCAAACCCGATCTTTTTAATGCCCTCCCCGAATTTTTTTCCCGGGGGCACGGTGATCACGGGCCAGCACAGGTAATGGATAACTTTCAGCGTGGTGCTTCCAAAAAGAATGCGTTCAATATTGGCGACACTGTGCGTTCCCATAACAATGGCAAACGGCTTAATTTTATCGCATAGCTCCTGCAACTCATTGGTGGTATCTCCCAGTGCAGCCATAATGTCTATTTTCATTGTAGCCGGTGCAAACGCCTCCATTTCTTTTTTTAATGCCAATAGTTTTTCTTCTGCTATTGTTTTCATTTCATCTGCCGGGATCATTACCACCGGGACCTCCGCCATATTGACCGGCAGCTCGTAGGTGTGAAATAACAGGATATCAGACTGAATGGCGGCGGCCATATCGATGCCGTATCTCGTGGCATTGGCGGCCACGGAAGAAAAATCGGTAGCTATGATAATTGTTTTCATACCGGCAATTTATGAATTATACCAACAGGAAATAATGGGGATCACAAAAATACCCCGGGCGCGGGAAAAGATCATTTCACCCCCAGTTCCTTTGCCAGGTCACCCGGGAGTCCCCGCTTATTGACAAAGAGAATGACAGTCTTTAATTTGAAATAATTCTCTTCCATGTAGAGATATCCCTGAAAGGGACTGAACCACCTGCCCCAGGAGTTCTTCATATAATACCATTTCTTATTATGCTGATCCCTGCCGATCCCGACGATCTGCAGCATATGATCTCTTTCCGTGGATTCATTTTTATAATTTACAATGCGTTCTTCATCATAATGGTGCAGGCTGTCAGGAAAAGCGGCAAACCCGGCATAATAATTAAAGCCGCTTTCAGTAACATCGCCTTCCCAACCTACGGACCATCCTTTGGCCAGGGCAGTATCTACCAGCCTGTGCATATCATCGAGGGTGATATTATAAAAACTATCGCGAGCCCAGTTATATTTGTCAATGAGTACAAACTTTTTGTAAAGGGGCTGGTTGGCAAAGGAGACGAGTTCCATATAATCATCATCGAATTTTACAACCTCTTTTGCAAAGGTTAATGGTGTGTATTGTTTCTGCCTGTACCAAAAGGCCGCAGGTACTTTACCGAGGTATTTGTCGAGGGAATCATATAACTGTTGCAGGTCTATTTTGTTTAACACTGTTTTTCCTTCGTGCAAAAATTGTTGTGTGACCATTTTCATGGCGGTGTCAAGGGCCGCGTGATTATAACTTGATTCACCGTTTGGCATTCCCTTGTACACTACTTCTGGTACCATACCAACATTCCGGACCACACGGATCACGTCATGGAATTGTCCGCCACCTTCACAATAGGTTGCTCCATTTGTAGCGAGGTATTGCTTTATCTTATCAACATAGGCATAGCGTGCAATGAACATTTCTGAAAGATTGACATGGAGATCATACTTTTTGATCAGGTCGCTTTCAAATAAAGAATTGGTGCCGAATACCCAACAGGTGGGACTCGTTCCCTGGTCTTCTACCGGCATGCAGGCTGCAGAATCTATTAAATGAATTGGACCCGTAGAAGGGGATCCAGCGGTTTGGGCTTTCAGAACCGTCAGGTTGATCAAGATAAGAAATGCGGTCAGCACATGTTTCATCAGGCATAGCTTTAAACAGGAAAACTAAACAATATGAACGTGAATAATTATACCCCGGAGAAGGTATTAACAATAGACAATGGACAATAGAGAAAACTCAGAGTAGCCTATTTCGATTATCAATTGGCTATTGTCTATTGCCCATTGCCTATTGATCCCTCATCACCGGTTTTGCTCACTCAACCAATGAAACTGTTTTTCCGCTAATTGAAAATACCGCTTGCTTCTATTCAACTCCACATATAAGGAATCGTTATCTTTTTTACCCCGAAGCTGTAACGTGAAAGAATCTGGAATGGTATAAGAAAAGAGTATAAGTGGTAAAGAATTGTCTCCCGTTTTATTAAACTGTATCGTATGCCGGACGGTATCGGTCAAATAATTAAAATAGGCACGGTTATAACGTCGCCGGAAGGAAGTGTCGTGGGTTGCAATGCTTCCCTGTCCACCCTTGTCAAATATGATGTCCTGCCAGCGGAGGGTATCCGTCAGCAGGGGCGGTAAAGTGTCTTTATTCAACGCGAATATCTTCACATCATACATCCCTTTGGGGAGTGGGAACAAGGCAGTATCTGTATGAACCATTTTATAGAATTTCAGAGTGCTTTTCAGGGGAAACCAGATAGCAGCAAAAACAAAGGCGGTTTTCAATGCAAACCGGGCCAGGCGCATCCATCTTTTTATATACCTGAAATGATAGATGTCACAGATGGAAGCCGGTTTGTTAAGGATAAAAAAGCAAACCATTCTGTTCCATTCATTGACGAGGAGAAATAAGCAGAGCAGTACGATCTGCATGGAGTATATTTTGACAGGTATGTCATAACTCAGGTTTAATATCATCACATTGGTGAAAATGATGAAGGCAAGAAAAGTGCCGAGGGTGGCCGTTCGCCGATATAAGAGCAATATGCCCGCCAATACTTCCATAAAGCCGGAAAAGATCTGGTAAGGTTGGGAATACCCGATGAATAACCATGAAAATCGCATGGGGAGCAGGTCCCCCAGTGGTGTATCCAGCTGGCTCGTTGTTGGAAAACCCATTTGAAGGCAGAATAACTTTAGTATTCCATACGAGAAGGCGATCAGGACGATATTATACCGGGTGAATATGCACAGCCAGTAATTCAACTGTTGGTAGTGTTTCCTTTTCCGGTCAAGTATTGACCAGGTTATACAGCCGATCAGGGCTACGCTTAAGCCCAACCACAATGCGGCCCATCCATACGAGGTATCGCCGCTGCCATTGAGAGGAACCAGTTCCTTTTTTACATGAAAGACATTTGAATTGGAAAAATGCACTGCCCAATCCATTAACCGGTGATACCAGTCTGTTAAATGATCAGCTCCGGGAATATATTCAATCCAGGTCCAGGGTTCGATAAATAATAACAGGTAAACAAAAAAATACCGGAAAATGATCTTTTTCCACGCCGGCCAGATAATGACTTGGTCCATTGCAGTTAGTTTGGATACTAAGATATGAATGTCGAACAGGGGAACAAAAGATTAGAATGTCGAACCGATGAACCAGTCAGTCAGGCCAGGCGGGGATATTCATCAGCTATTAATGCCACCACTTACTTCGATCCGCTGGCCATTGATCCATTTTGCCTCTTCCGTGCATAGAAAAGCCACCACGCTGCCAATATCATCTGGCCTGCCCACACGGCCTAAGGGTGTAAGTGTGGTCATTATTGCTTTTGCCTGGGGATTATTTCGGATGACAGCATTATTAAAATCCGTTTCTACAGGGCCCGGGGCCACTGTATTGGCTCCAATACCCTTTATCCCCAATTCCTTAGCCAGGTACCGGGTAAATACTTCAATAGCTCCTTTCATAGAAGCATAAACTGAATAACCCGGGTTGGAGAAACGGGTGGTTCCGGTAGAAATATTGATGATTCGACCGCCCGGGTTGATATGAGGCACCAGTTTTTGTGTCAGGAAATAAATGCCTTTGAAATGCACATTTAAGAAATCGGTGAATAATTCTTCAGTCACTTCTGTAAAGGGTATGGTCGCACCCATACCGGCATTGTTGACAAGGAAATCAAGAGAATTCGTATCCCAGGTTGCTCCTAAGCTTGCCAGCACTTGTTGTACAAAGCCATCAAGAGAGCTGAAGTCGGTCATGTCAAGATGAAGTACCACCACCTTTTGCCCCAGGCTTTCAATTTCCGAAGCCGTTTTTCTGGCTTCTGTTTCATTGACCCGGTACGTGAGGATCACATCGATTCCTTTTTTAGCAATATTAATAGCCATGTCTTTTCCTAAGCCACGGCTTCCTCCGGTAACCAGGGCGATCTTTGTTTGTGTTGACATATAAATTATTTTTTATAAATAATGAAGATCATTTTGAAGGCATTTTACGGGGATCCTTTAAATAGGCAGCGATAGCATCTTCCATATCCACTTTCATCAGGTTCGCCAGGGTCAGTAACCACATCAGAACATCGGCGAATTCTTCTTTTGCATTTGCCAGGTCATCTTTCGCTATCGCCGCCGATAATTCACCCACTTCTTCATGAAACCATAAAGCGGTATGATATACTCCCCTGTTACTGTCTGTGGTAAAATACCTATCCTTTACGATGTTTTGCAGGACTGAGATTTCCATATAGTATAAATATAATTATCAATGTATAAATAGTTTTCACCTCTTAAGGATACTACCAAATTTGACCCATTTGACTGAATTGCCCCTTTTGACCTACAGCCCGACTGCCGACTGCCCAACTGCTTCACTGTCTTACTGTCTTACTGACCTTCCTTCCCTGGTGCCACTATATAATTCATATTCCAGCAAACGGCAATCGATCGTACTGGTATAAAATTCGATCCGCCTTTTGGCTTTCAATCCTATTTTTTTAGCCAGTTCAAGGTTACCGGTAAATACATAACCCCAATAACCACCGCATTTATTTTTCATAAAATCACCAATACGGCCATAGGTAGTTTCCAGTTCCCGTACATCGCCGAGTCTTTCTCCATATTCGGGGTTCACATAAAAAACACCAGGTATGGAAGGTATTTCAGTATCCGCAAAATCGCAAATGGCGAATTCGATCAACCCGGCTACACCTGCGGCAATCGCATTCTTTTTTGCATTCTCGATCGCCCATTTATCCGAATCTGTTGCTATAATACGAAGACCCCGTACATCTACGATCTGGGATTCAAGCAATGCATCTTCCTTCCGGTAAATACTTTCATCATAACCAAGCAGGTGCATAAATGCGAAATTGGTCCTGGCTAATCCCGGTCGCCTGTTGGTAGCGATCATAGCGGCTTCAATAGCCAGTGTTCCGGAGCCACACATGGGGTTTACAAAAGGAGAGACCCTGTTCCATTGTGTGGCATAAATGGTAGCTGCCGCCAGCGATTCCAGCATCGGGGCACGCCCGGGTATTTTTCTATAACCATGACGAGCCAGTGAATCCCCTGAAGTATCAATAAATATCTCTGCGTTATCATTCTTCCAGAACAGGTGGATAACCGCACCGGTCAGTTCCGGACCCGTTGAGGGGCGGGTACCTTTTGTTTCCCGAAGCCTGTCAATGATCGCGTCTTTTACCCTCAGGTTGGCGAACATGCTGTTATTAATTGTATCGTTGCTTACATTACTGGTGATGGAAAAATAACCCGGATCGGGTAGGATGGTTTCCCAGGGATGACCGTGAAGCTGCTGGTAAACAGCGTCTGCATCGTGTGCTTCAAATGCAAAGAGGCTATACAATACCTGGCTGGCACAGCGAAGGTTGAGGTTTAGTTTAATGCAGTCATTGATCGTACCCCGAAGATGCACACCGGTAACAAAACTTTCGTTTACGGTAAAACCAAGCTCCTTTATTTCCCTTTCCAGGTAAGGGGTGATACGTTTGTGACAGGTAATAGTAATGCGGGAAGGGGTAGTGTAGATGTTCATGGAGAGGCAGTTGTCAGTCGTTCAGTCGGCAGTCTGTCAGTTGGCAGTCAGTCAGTCGGCAGTCAGTCAGTCGGCAGTTAGCCAGTCGGCAGTCAGTCGGGCAGTTGATCAGTTGTTCAGTTGCGTTGTAGGGAAATGGCATGCCCTATCTCTACGAGCCAGTCTACAATTGTCAGTTTGTAACGGACTGCCCAACTGCCGACTGCAAGACTGGATTATATTTCAATCCGCTCCAGCACCATCAAAGCTTCTCTGAGTTTATTCCACGCGATCTGCCATTCTTCTTTCGCGCTGTGAAGTTTTTTATGATCCTCTTCATTTAACCCTTCCTTTGTTTTTACGAACTCATCCAGTTTCTGAAGGGATTCCTTGTTCAGGTCTTCTAATTTTTTCCTATGTTCCATATCATTGATTTAATATTGATGAATGGGTCCAAATATAATCATTCCGCGTAGCCGGAAATGCGGAGGTATCTTTACCCAGACATGTAAAAGTTATCACTTTTTTCTCAATGTGAGGGTCCGGGGTTCCACAACCCTCCCAAAGAATTGATTAAATTTGTTTTTAGCATACAACCTGCTATTGTTATCCAAAATGGAAAAGGGTAAAATTTTTTTCAGTTATTCAAGGAATGATGCTTCTGCGTTTGCTTTGAAGCTTGCTGCCGATCTTCGCCGGGCCGGCCTGAATATATGGATGGACCAGTTGGATATTCATCCTTCCCAAAAATGGGATATGGAGATTCAAAAAGCACTGACCGCTTCTGAATTTATATTATTCATTGTTTCCGAGAACTCAGTTATTTCTGATAATGTACTCGATGAAGTTAATCATGGGCTGAACAATAAAAAGAAGGTAATCCCGATCATCATCGGAAAATGCGAGATACCCTACCGGGTAAGCCGGTTCCAGTATGTTGATTTTATGCATGACTATGAAAATGGTTTAAGCACCTTATTAAGGGACCTTGATCCTGAAAACACGAATGCGCTTATAATCCCGGAAGAAAAACACCGGTCTTCTTTTTTCCGTCTTCATAAGAAACTGCTTTACTTCGGTGGGGCGGCCCTTGTCATTATCTTAGGATTATTTTTTCTCCTGACCCGAAATAACAATAGCAAAATGATCCAGGCGCCTACGGATGTGTATAGAAAAGGAAGTTCTATCCGCCTTGACACACAAAAGAGGACGAACATAAAACAATTGCCTGCCTCTGCAGTAAAGGAGTATACGGGTAAAATGGGTAATTTACCAGCTACGTTCCAACTAGCATGGAAACCCGATGGTCAGTTTGATGGCAGCTACGAATACACAAACCATAAGACCACCGACAAATACACGTTAAAAGGAAAAAAGCTTAGTGAGTCCACTATCGAACTTACAGAATATATAAACGGTGCAGAGTCCGGCTCTGCTTCACTGCAATTGACCGGAAATTGTTATCATGGAACGATGACCAGTATCAAAGATGGTCATATTTCTGAAATGACGATCTGCTCGAATTAGACAATTGGCAACAGGCAATAAGCAATTGACAAAGTTTGTTATCTACTATGTTTGTCAATTGTCCATTGTCAATTGTCCTTTGCAATCTTAGTCAAAATGCGAGGCCATCACCTGGGTTTGAGCGGCTTTTTCACCGATCTGGTAAAGCAGTTCCTTATTTTGTACATGACTTATTTCGGCCAGGTCAGCCAGCATTTTTGCATTGAACTGCCTGCCGGGTAATTGCAGTTCTTCAAGGTCTTTAACGGTGAGGGCAAAATTGTAACGTAGGTATTTTAATAATGGTTTACCGCAGATCAGGTCGCCTGAGAGATCTCCCATTTCCATATCAATAGCTTTAGCGGTAGGGGAGTTTGACATCCATTGCAGCATGGTCTGATTATGCCAGCTTGCATCCAGCATAAGAATATCGGGAATATCCTTGGCCCAGGTGGTGAGCCAGGCCTTTGTTATCTCGCCGATATGCTTATTGTATACACTATAACCGGTCCCCACTGAGACGATGGACAATTTGTCTTCCCCCATCGGCCATTTAAACGGAAAACCTTTCAGGGCGGCGACTTTTAACAAGATCAGCGCGGGATTATTAGCCATGCTCAGGCTGCCGTCAATAAAGGGTGCAATGATCCCATCACCCACATCGATCACCATGGGTTTGAAATAAGTAGGGGCGGCGGTACTTGCTCTTATTGCATTCCTCAGCAGGATATTTTTATTACGTCCCTGTGGGCTATCAAAAAATTGTCCTTCCGGATGATTGGTAATGGGCCATACACTATTGGTATCTGCTCTTTTGGCAACGATGCATAAACCTGTTTTTATTTCCGGGCTTCCCATTGTGATATCACCAAAGAATTCCCCCATCTTTTTCTCCAGGCCCTTATGATCGAATTTTGATTTAATACCGGGGAGGGAAGGGAAGAGTTTATATATAAAACTGCTGTATTTGAATATGACCTCTCCGAGTTTCATATAATTATCCCTGATCTCATCAACCGGCATTCCGGTGGCCAGGGCAGAAGCAATAATAGCTCCTGTAGAAGTGCCTCCGATCAGGTCGAAGTATTCATGTAGGGTCTGATCATATTTTTCCCGGATAATGGTCTCTATTTTTTTTAAATAACCCAGGGTCAATGCGCCCCGGATCCCGCCGCCGTCAAGCGAAAGGATCTTTTTAGGAGTGCCGGGTTTTAAATGGTCAGCTAAACTGGGCATAAAGGTTTTTATCCTTTGACTATTTCATAGGTTTCTTCGAATATCTTTTTTTCACAGGGATACATTTCACCTTTGATACCGATCATTAAATAATCTCCGCTTTTTGCTTCCAAAACACCTTCCATCGTCTCTACTTTAAAAGGCTCAAGGATCTGTACACATCGCAAAGGGACGGGTTTTTTTATAGCCAGTTGAAAATCCAGCACGGGGATCTCACCTTTCTTGAATTCCAGCATTTATCAGTGTTTTAGGATTTCAAATTAAATAAATAATCCGGGCTTCGATAAAACAAGTTTTTATTTCTGCACCATCTGTATAAGGTTACCACAGGTATCTTCAAATATGGCGATGGTCACCGGCCCCATTTTAGTTGGCTTAATCTTAAAGAAGACACCTGATTTTTTCAGCCTTTCATATTCCTTTGGAATATCGTCGACGCCAAATGTGGTAATTGGTATTCCCGCATCGAATAATTCTTTCTGGTAGACACGGGAAGGTGGAAAACCCATGGGCTCAAGCAGTAACTCTACCTCTTCAGTGCTTCCGGGTGAAACCACCGTTAACCATTTAAATTCCCCCATAGGGATCTCTGTTTTTTTCACAAAACCTAAAATGCCTGTATAAAATGCCAGGGCTTTTTCCTGGGCATCTACCATTATACTGGTTAGAATGATCTTCATATAAAGGTTTTATAAATTTCCAGATCAACCTGTAAAGAAACATAATTTAATTTTTCGTCTCCTTCAAAGAACCTTCTTTTTTACCGGTTCGTTATATGAATGGTGTGAAATCAGAAAACAAATTTCCTATTTCCTCAACTTGTCCTACAGGAATATAATCACATACTTCAGCATATTTCCCCCACATTTTCAAAATTTCAGGAAAAGTATGCGCTTGTTCTATCGCTGATTTAGATCTCCATTCAAATACTTCGATGATCGTTCCGTCCTTGGCTTCCATCATGATAGAGGCCCTGTCTGTAACGAGGTCCTGGTTTTTTAGAACAGAAAAGTGTTCTCTCATTAACTCGCGCAGCACTTCTTCTTTACCTGCTTTCGGTTTATAGGCCACCATGACAATTCTTTCTTCCATAAAAATTCTATTTAATATTAATGATTAATTTTTCCCGGCAGGATCCTGCCAACTGGAGTTGCGGCATGGTGCCTGATGCAACAAAAAGATTGATCATACCGGCAGGCACTCCATTTAATTGTACCCTATCAGGCTCAGATGCTGTTATTGACAGGATATGGCTGCAACCAGGGGCTATCCTTAATATAAATAATCCGGGGAAATTACAGGTAAGTGGTACTAACCTGACACCCACCTGGTGAATATCCTTATTTCAACTTATGATCTACTCCGATGTGGTCGGGTCAATGATTGATGAAACTTCAGTAACAACATTGGCCGGAAAGCCACCTTGCTTCGCATGTTCAAGGACCATTTCTTTATTGGGAGCAATATAGACACAGTAGATCTTGTCCTCGGCCACATAGCTTTGTACCCACTGTATCTGCGGACCCATTTTATTAAGCACGTTACAGGAAGTCTGTGAAATTCCCTTTAATTGTTCCTTACTTAGTTTTCCGGCATTGGGGATCTCTCTTTCAATTAGATACTTTGGCATAAGGGTAAATTAAGATTGATAAATATGATCAGTTATTATATTTCTTCATTGTAAAGCTATCATTTTTATTTAAAAATAAGATGTGCAACCGTAGGCTCAATGTTCCAATAAATAATGGCTAGTGCAGCCAGGTCGAAAGCGGCATGTGCTACCATGATCACAAAGATCCGGCCAGTCGTGGCGAAGATCGTTCCAAACACAAGTCCTGTTATGGTTGCCTGTTCCATACCGGCGAGTCCCTGGCCGGCATAATGGCTCCATCCAAACCATAAGGAAGTGAGCAGTACGATCAAAATCCTGGCCCATTTTCCCGGGCCAAAAAGCTTGCCCAGTCGTTCGAACGCAAATCCGCGGAATACTGTCTCTTCCGCGAAACCGGCAACAAGCATAGCCCAGGTAGCGGCAGGGAGCATTGACCTGTTTCCTGCCAGGTAATGGTAGGCCTGGTTAACCGGATCAGCCCCGAGAAGGGGCATCACAATCGCTTTCATCAACAACTTTAATGCGATGCCGAACACGAGTCCTAAAGCAATACTTTCTATCCAGCTTTTAGGTTTCACATATCCTATCCTGGACCATGGAGTATGGGACAACTTTGCCCAAAGCAAAACAAGAAAAGCGCCTATCGGCACTACGATGTTACCCAGGTATACCTTTGTAGAGAAAATAATAATAAGGATCGCAAGTAACCCCATTGGGCCAAAGGACCGTAAATCAGCCGCAAATTGGTCACCGGCCTGTTCCGGGATCCCAGGCTCGATGGGGAGTTTAAGATCCTGATCTGAGTTTTTTGATGTGTCGTTCGTTAAGCTCATTTTAGTAAATGAGTGTACGCGAAAAGAGTTATCCTTAAATAATGGATGAAGTTATTAATAAAACAGGGTAAGACATTCTTTGCCGGAATTAGTATTTCCCAAAACTGTAAGAAATGACAATTTAATTAGCCATCGTTCCCATTCAGGCCGCCGGGTTGGTTAAAATAACTTTCAATGCTTTTTCTCTATCGGCATGTTGAAAAGTATCATAAGCATGAATGATATCCGGTAACTCAAAATGATGGGTGATCAATTGGCTTGAATTTAATTTTTTAGACAATACGGTTTTCATCAGCATCGGTGTGGTGACTGTATCTACCAGGCGGGTCGTGATCGTAATATTCTGGGACCACAATGTCTCCAGGTGCAGATCTACAGTTTTGCCATGAACACCAATATTGGCTATCCGGCCTCCAGGCCCCACCAGTGATTGACACAATTCAAATGTTTCCGGGATCCCGACCGCTTCGATAACCGTATCCACCCCTTTTTTCCAGGTAATCTCTTTCACTTTTTCTATGGCATTTTCTTTTTTGTTATTGATAGTATGCGTTGCGCCCAATTTCATGGAAACGGCCAGGCGGTTATCATCCGGATCGATCATAATGATCTTGGAAGGTGTATAAAGTTGCGCGGTAATAAGTGCAGCCAATCCTATGGGTCCTGATCCCACAATAGCCACCGTGTCGCCCGGTTTTACCTGGCCATTCAGTACGCCGCATTCAAACCCGGTAGGTAAAATATCGCTTAACATGACCAGCGCTTCCTCATCGCTTCCTTCAGGAATAGGATAGAGGCTGGTATCCGCGAATGGGATCCTTGTATATTCTGCCTGGGTACCGTCAATCAGATGTCCCAGTATCCATCCCCCGTTCTCACAATGAGAATACATTCCCCTTTTGCAATAATCGCATTTGGCACAGGAGGTAATACATGATATCAGTACATGATCTCCTTTTTTAAAACGGGTGACAGAACTGCCAGTTTCTTCCACTATACCTACACCTTCATGACCCAGTATGCGGCCATCGGTTACTTCGGGAACATCTCCTTTCAGTATGTGCAGATCAGTGCCGCAGATCGTGGTTTTGCTGATGCGGATGATCGCATCTGTCGTTTGTTGAATTGTGGGTTTCGGTTTTTCTTCCCAGCTTATTTTTTGCGGACCATGATAAACCAGTGCTTTCATAAATTATTATTTTTGTTTGTTTTCAAAATGGAAAGCCCCTGCAATCGGGGCTTTCCTGCCATGTAATGGCTATTTTACTGCATGAAAAAGAAGAAACGCTGTTTGGGGATATTCAACTTTGATCTAATGGGTACATATTTTTTAACGCCACTCATGAATTCCCGGCTCTTTGTATACTGTAATTATGACATAAAGTTCAGCCCAGGTATTTTTTAAATCATTATATGATTATATGAAAAAGTTACATAATTCACACATTTTCCATTTGCTGATAAATGCTTTCCAGTCAGGCCCGGTATGTGTCCTTTGCCAATAGCATCACCCGTGTTAACTTTATCCTGTCAAATTCAGTCATGATCAGGCATAGTTTCATTGACATCTATTCTAGTCTCCTGTCCATCTTTGATGTGGATGCGCTGATCAGGTATGGAGGATTGTTGTTTGTATTCCTGGTCGTATACGGCAGCACCGGCCTGTTCTTTTGTTTCTTCATCCCTACCGGGGCTGTATTATTTACAACAGGAATATTTGTTGCAGCCGGGGCCCTGCATAATGATGTATACACTGTTTGTTTCCTGTTAGTCCTCGCCTCCGTGATGGGCAATCTTACAGGTTACTGGTTTGGATGGAAAGCCGGTCCATACCTATACAGGAAAAAGGATACCAGGTTCTATCACAAACACCATCTTACCACCGCAGATACTTTCTATAAAAAATATGGCTGGCTGGCGTTGACCCTGGGAATGTATTTACCTATCATTCGTACGTTTGCGCCTATCGTAGCCGGTATATTCAGGTTGAGATTACAACGCTTTATTTTATTGGTAACCGCAGGCTCCATGATGTGGATATTGGGTTTTGTATTTGCGGGGTATTTTATTGGCAGCAGGCCGGTATTAAAACCATGGCTAAAGTATATAGTCATTGTTTTTATCCTCGCTGTCTCCATACCCCTGATCGGTTGGATGCGAAAAGAATTAATAATGATGCGAAAAACGAACCGGGAGAAAAAGCCGGAATAAGCCAGGTTTGATTAACACGCTGAGATCGCAGGGTACGCAGAGGTTTAGAATCAAAATGTATTCCCTGCGTTCTCTGTGCAATCTGCCTGATATCTTTTTAAACCCGATCCTTCGATGGCTCAGGACTATCGGGAGATACAATAACTATTTTGAAGTACACCCTTTTATTTAAAATAACTTTTATATCGCTCCTCAATCATGACGGGTTCTGCATAGTCAGGTTCTTTGGCAGGAGTAAATAAATAAACGCCCCAGAAATTATGGATCGTGTCCAGCCGAACCAATGTTACTAATTGATCTGCTTTTATAAATTTCAATAGCTTCTTACCGCTGGCTTCCAGGACAGGAACTTTCATACTATCCAGGAATTCGTGTGAGGTCATCATATAATAGGATCAGTCATCGGTTACCGTGACAAAATCCTTATCGCCAACTTCCTTTTTCCATTTCTCCAATTGTATCGAGTCGGGTTGGTAGTAGACTGCTGATTTTTTATCAATGACTAAAGTATCCGTATTACCCGTTACAGATGTTGAGGATGACCTGACCGTGCTGTCGTTAACCTGGGTTTCTTTCTTACCGGATTTACCGGAACAGGATTCCAAAAAGAACAGAGCGAATGAGCAAATGATGTATTTCATAAAAAAGGTTTCGTTAAAAGAATGGTTGTTGTTGTATCGAATTACCCCTGTAAGATAGCGTGAAAATGCTTTTTTGTTGATCGCTTTTCCATGGAAAAGAACTTACTACTTGAATTAATATATCATTAATAGTGTCCACTAAAAGCTATTTTTTAAAAGCAGGGAACCAACTACCAGGAAGATCCGTTTGCCCGGTGTGGGACGTTTTATTCAGTTTGTTTTAACAACCAATTCAGCACATCATTGATATAGCCGTCTGCATATTTTGGAAATTCAAAATTTTCCTTACCTGGAATTGTTCTTATTGTGTGATCCGCATTTGCATATAACTTAAGGGTCAATAATCCTTTCCTGGTATCAAAGATCCTGGAGAGTATCTCCATACTTCGTTGTACAGGGATGTATTTATCTTTTTCTCCATAAATGACCAAACAGGGCACATTAATTTTCTTCCAATAATTGGCCGGGTCAAATTCAAAATTATTCCATGTCATTAAATATTTTAATTCGTCCTCATTGGGTATATCTGCCGGAAAACATAGCTGTCCCCATTTTTCTGCCCGGGCTTTATCCAATTCCTGTTGAATCGCTTTCCCATTCAACCGGTTTTTTGCATAGGCAAAAAGATCATTGTATAAAGCTTCCGCTTTTTTAATGGTTGATGTATCAAAGCTGCTTTCCCTGTATTTATTCAGACCCTGGTTAATGATAAATTCCCGGTCGGTAGTAGCATTTCCGGAAACCGCAATTACAAAAGCAAGCTCAGGATGATTGGCAGCAAGAACAGAAATCTCCACAGCACCCTGGCTAAACCCCATGACCCCTATTTTGGTTTGTTTGATCTGTTTATTCGTTTCCAGGTAATAAAATGCGGCCTCCACATCGCTTACCAGGTCTTTCATTGAGGCTATATCCGAGTTCACATGTTTTAAGTTTAAACCCCGTAAGCTGGTAACATTACGTTTATTACATGTCAATGTGGCGATCCCTCTGGAAGCAAATAAAGCGGCGGCGCCATTGTATTCTTCTTTGGTATGGTTGCCACTGCCGGCAACCATGATAATTGCTGCGGAAGGAAGATTTGTTTTCGGCAGGTATAAATTGGCTGAGAATTTTGTTCCGTTGTTATTTATAATAACTTCTTCTATTGTATAAGCCTTTGGAGGCGGAATATATTTTTCAGATTTACTTAAATGAACCAATGCAGGAATACTGCCATCTATATTCCCATCAATATTATTCTGATGTACGGTTGCCAGTAGGGTGATTGGTATATCCCCGTCTTTCATTTTTAGTTTAATAGATGGGGCATTGTACTCAACGGAAGTAAATGGTTTGTTCAATTGCAGGTTGTCTGGGATCGAAATTAAGGCCACCTGTTGGCCGTTTAGATAGTCAAAATCAATGGCCGTATTAAGTTTTTTGTTTTTGTATTCGAAATAACCCTCAAAATGTCCAACAAGCGGTTGATTATTTTTAGTTTGGCAACCTGCACTGATCAGCGTGGTCAGGAGTAAGTTTATGAACATTCGCATGAAGAAGTCTTAAAGGACGCACCACATTTGCTATTTACGAATAAATCGAAATTACAGCAAATTTAAAAAACATGGGTAATGAGTCATTTTGAAAAAATATCACGCAGAGCGACGAAAAGTACACGGATAATATAATTTGATCCTCAAAACTCTGCGTATCCTGCCATCCCGGTATGCAAATTGAAAATGACCCACTACCAAAAAAGATGCTCGTATCGGAAGAAAGACTAAAATAGTACCTTACTTTCCAAAAAGTTTGCAAAATGAAAATAGTTAAACCGGGTGCAATGGTATGCATGACCCTGATCGGCCTTTTAATACCTTTTGTAGTCGATGCGCAGCGTTTTGTTCCTTCTGTAAGTAAATATATCAGCGACAGCACCGAAACAATTGCATTCAGGGATGTAAAGATCATTGATGGTACCGGTAATCCTTCAAAAGAACACCAGTCCGTTATCATCAGCAAGGGGCACATTCTTCAAATAGGCAACGTACAGGATATTGTGATACCCGTAAATGCTAAGCTCATAAATTGTACGGGGAAGACCATGATACCCGGGATGGTAATGTTGCATGAGCATTTTTATTATACCATCCCCATGGAGAATTATTTTAATGTAGCCGAGATGCCTTATACCTTTCCACGCATGTACCTGGCTGCCGGGGCCACTACGATACGGACGGGGGGCAGTATAGAGCCACAGACTGACCTGGCTATTCAACGTATGATACAGGAGGGCAAACTCATTGGGCCCGATATAGATGTAACCGCTCCCTATATTGAAAGAAAAGGTTATGATATTCCGAGTATAAATATCATTAAAGATGCAAAGGATGCTGCGGCTACAGTCGCGTTCTGGGCAGACAGGGGTTGCACTTCTTTTAAAATGTATGTACATGCGCATAAAAAAGACCTGGTGGCGGTGGTCAGGGAAGCCCATAAAAGAAACCTGAAAGTAACAGGGCATATCGGAACGATCACCTACCGTGAAGCTGCTGAATTGGGTATTGATAACCTGGAACACGGATTCATGGTCAGTTCTGATTTTGATCCTGCAAAAAAAGAAGATGAGACCAATACGGCTGAAGAAAGAATGTCACTGCAAAACCTGGATGTGAACAGCGCAAAGATGAACGACCTTATACAATTCCTGGTAAAGAAAAAAGTGGCCGTCACTTCCACATTGCCGGTATTTGAGCCCTATACCAACCGGGAGATCATACTGGGTGGGGGAGAAGATGCTTTATTGCCGGAAGTAAAGGAAACGGTCACTACCCGCTGGCAAAGAAGCCAGGGGAGAGATTCCGCAAGCCTTGTATTATTTAAAAAGGAACTGGCCTGGGAAAAACAATTTTATGATGCAGGTGGTTTATTGGTATGTGGCACGGACCCTACCGGTGCCGGCCGGACGATAGCGGGTTATGGCAGCCGGAGAGAAATTGAATTATTGGTGGAGGGAGGTTTTAGTGCCGTGCAGGCCATTAAAATAGCTACTCTTAACGGGGCCATTTACCTGAGTAAGGATAAAATGATCGGCACCGTTGAGCCCGGTAAGAATGCTGATCTGGTATTGATCAATGGTGATCCCGAAAAAGATATCCGCGATATCAGGAAAACGGAGACCGTATTCAAGAATGGGATTGGGTTTGATTCGAAAAAGATATTTGAATCGGTGAAAGGGAAGGTGGGGATGAATTGAGGGCAGGAGGCAGTTGGGCAGGAGGCAGTTGGGCAGTTGGCAGTTGGGCAGTTGGCAAATATTTTTATTTACTTTCCTTTCATAGACAGCATGAATAACAATATGACATTTCCTGTCCGCATTACACAGTAAATTATATTGGAGATTTATTGAAATTCATTACAATTTTATTTTTTGTGAAGAGCGTAAAAATCAGGATGGGTTCCTTTATGATTATTCTCTGTTTTATTATCTCCTGTAGTAATAAAAAGGGGCCCGTTACGGGAGGGCAGCTTTCGGAAGTAAAGGACAGTGTGATGGCTATGACAAAAGCAATTGCAAGGGATGTTTCTCATGATGGGCCTGTTGTATGGCTTCAATACTTTGAGAATATCCCTGACTTTTATATGACTTCCGGAGGCCGGATGGCATTTTCCAATATTGATTCGATCACTAATTTCTTAAATAACACGTTTATAAAAAAAGTGAGTAAGATCGATCTGCAATGGAATAATATACGTGTTGACCCGCTTTCTGATGTATTGGCTGATATAGGAGCTGATTACCAGGAAAGCATTACCGACCGGGAAGGGAAAACCGCCTCATCTGACGGATATTTTACAGCTCTTGCTGAAAAAACAACCAAAGGTTGGAAACTACGAAATCTAAATTGGTCGATAGCTGCCTCAAAATGAAAGAGTGGAATCGCAGGTTTCATAGCGTATAAGTTAACTACTCTCTCCAAAGGCAGTGATTGGAGGGAATAGCCAAAGTTCTAAATAAAGTAATTAGGTTTTTGTAATGAGGGAGATTTACCTTTCTATTAAGGTTAATAAGGTTACACCGGGTTAACCTTAGTAGAAGTAATGAATCAATCTTATTCTCAACCTTATTACTTTACTTATGAATCAAATAGGCTAACCCCTTAGTACAGATCCACCGCTAAAGGCTG
>JADGPW010000187.1 GCA_017882265.1 Chitinophagaceae bacterium
AAGGTTAATAAGGTTACACCGGGTTAACCTTAGTAGAAGTAATGAATCAATCTTATTCTCAACCTTATTACTTTACTTATGAATCAAATAGGCTAACCCCTTAGTACAGATCCACCGCTAAAGGCTGTGCATTTTTAAATTGAAAAAAAACTGGGAAGGATTTATTATTCCAGCAGGGGAAGTATAGCCTCCAGGTCGATCTTCGATTCATCCAATGGGCTTAATGCCCGATCCTGGAGAACCGTTCCAAATTTTCTAAGATCAAATTTCTCTGTGAATTTGGAATAGGAGTTCCTGATCATGTTTAGCAGTTCGTATTTATCTATGGTATCTGCCAGGTCAATTACGTAAGAATCCTCGGCCACATATTCAAGTATGGTTTCCTCCTTAATAACAAAACGGCAACTAAACCTGCAGGCAATCCCTTTTTTGTCGGCCGCTCTTTTCTTCATCACATCGAGAGAGGTAAAATTGGATGATCTTTCTCCTGGCTCCAATATGCCGGAGGGTGGATGATAATGCCATTCGGTAACAACCAGTTCAGTTTGCTCTATCATTATTATGATGATTTACATAAAAAAAGCTGAAATGGATCAGCATCTTCACCCGACCCGTTACTTGCCTCTTTCTTGATCGGTTCTGTTTATTTTTTGTATGCTATAAAGGTAAAGAGTTAACCATTTTTGAAAAAAGTTTTTTGCCCTTCGAAACTTTAAATTTCACGAATCAGGTAAACTAAAGAACGGGAAGCCCGATTACAAATTATATTCGTGTAATTTAGTTACCAATAAAAACCCCTTCGTGAAAATTGCAAGCTGTACAGGGATTATCATACTTACAATCATGACAGCCGGCAGTATAAAAGCCCAGCTTTGTCAGGGCAGCCTGGGGGATCCTATTGTGAACAGAACATTTGGCGCAGGCTCTAATCCCGGGCTGCCCCTGGCCGCAGCTACAACCAATTACCAGTATGCATTAAATGATTGTCCTAATGATGGCTATTATACCGTCAGAAACAGGACAGATTCCTGTTTTGTCAATGGCTGGTATAGCCTGCCTGCTGATCATACCGGTGATCCCAATGGGTATTTTATGCTCATCAATGCCTCAGTTCAACCCAGTGCATTTTACCTGGATACGGTTCGCGGTTTATGCAGCAATACCACGTATGAATTTGCGGCCTGGGTCCTGAATATCCTGCGTCCTTCTTCCTGCAGTGGAAATGGCAATCAACCCAATCTTACATTTAGCATTGAGAAAACAGATGGCAGCCTTTTGCAATCCTATAATTCCGGAAATATCCCAACGCAAAATAGCCCGACCTGGCAACAGTTTGGTTTTTTCTTCAACACCGCTTTGGGTGTAACGGATATTGTGATCCGCATTGTCAATAATTCACCCGGGGGTTGTGGTAATGACCTGGCAATGGATGATATTACCCTAAGGGCCTGCGGACCGCAATTAATTTCATCGATAGCAGGCAATTCCTCCAATACAGTTTCTTATTGTCAGGGGCAGGCCCGTTCGTTTACGTTCAATTGTACGGTATCGGCCGGTTTTAATAATCCTTCTTTTCAATGGCAGCAGCGGATCAATGGAGCCAACTGGACCGATATTCCCGGTGCCGTATCTATCCTATATATTAAAAATTTCGCGGCGGGTACTACGGCCGCGGTATATGAATACAGACTGGCAGCAGCCGAGTCAGGAAACATGGGATCCTTGTTTTGCAGGGTCGTTTCCCCGGTTTTGACGATAAATATAAAAGACAATCCGCTGCCCGCTATTAATAACAATGGTCCGCTCTGTGAGCGGGATACACTTTTTTTAAACGCCAGTGGTGGCCTGCAGTATCAATGGAGCGGCCCCAATAATTTTTCAGCAAGCGGCGCTGGTGTATCAATTAATAACGTGCTTACCACGCAATCTGGAATATATCATGTACTGGTAACGAATGCAGCAGGCTGTTCCACTCCCGATTCTGTAACTGTAATTATTCATCCGGCCCCTGTTGCCGTTCCGGTATTTACATCTGCCAGTATCTGTGAAGGCGATCATATTCAGTTAGGAAGTAGCGGAGGAAATGCATACCGGTGGATTCCTTCAACAGGTTTATCTTCCACTATGATCCCCGACCCGATAGCTTCACCGGCTGATACTATTCAATACAAGCTCATTGTATTTAATTCTTTTTCCTGCAGCGATACAGCGCTGGTGACTGTTAATGTGGCAGAAAAACCCCGTGCTAATGCCGGTCCTGATAAAACGATCATGGCAGGTGATTCGGTGCAGTTAACGGGGCATGTATCCGGACAGGATATCAGTTACACCTGGTCGCCAGTTATCAATATAGTCAATGCGCAATCCCTGCAACCTCTCGTTAACCCTGCAACTGATATAGACTATGCATTAACGGTTATATCAAACGCAGGCTGTGGCGAGGTGACCGATATCACCCATGTATTTGTATATAAAGATGTGTTTGTTCCAACAGCCTTCACTCCAAACGGGGATGGGTTAAATGATACATGGGCCATTCCGGCGCTGGATGCATTTACCCATTTTACCGTTACCATTTTCAACCGCTGGGGTGGGATCGTTTTTCAGGCAAAGAATATCAACAAACACTGGGATGGAAAATTTAAAGGCTTACCCCAGCCTGCCGGCGAGTATGTATATATTGTTAACCTGGAAGAGTTGGACAGAACGCTGAAGGGAATGGTGATGCTTATACGGTGAAATGTGAGTTATGACTTCATCAAATCTTTCTCATATATTCATCATGTATCCCGAATGCGGCAGGTATGTAGGAAATACACCGGATGTATCCATTCCCGCCGCATTCCGAGTGGACCCCACCCGCATCCCGAATGTATTCCCCCCGGGTCCGCCAAGCATCATGCCCTGTATATCCAGCCACCGGGCATGGATCAGTATCGGATAAAGCATGGATTTGACTACTGTTTACCCCTAATTAAACCCTTATTAAGGTCTCGCCAAGGTCTCGTAAAGGTCTCGTAAAGGTCCCGTGAGTAATCTTTGTTAAGGTCTCGTGAAGATTGGGATTCTTCGTTAATTCGAAATTCAAATCTTAGTATTTTACTATTTTGTTTTAGTAAAATAAATATACAAAGAAAAATAAAAATGGCAAAGATCAAACGGGCAATTTTTACAACAAGCGGGAAGATTAATAACAGGGTACATGTGGATAGTAAAACCTATGGACATCATGAACGTGATCTTCCGAAAAAAGGAGCGAAAAAAGATGAACCTGTATTAAAGAAAAATTATAGCCGTACTGCGTTCCTTGACGCCCTGGGGAGTGAGCTAAACACTATTATTAAGAATTACGCCCCACACTTTAAAAGTTCGGATTTTTACACATCTCTGCACTCACTATTCAGAAAGGAAGACGAAAATAACAGATTGTTGTTGTTGTTAAAGTTAAAGGGATTGGAAATTAACCCTGCTTATCCTACGACTAAACTGGGGCAATCTAAGACGATCGTCAATGCAAAAAGAAATAAGATACTGGTCAATTTACAAATTACGGATCATCCAAGGCCCGGCAAGCATAATGCCAATGGTTATTATTATGAAGTGTTCCTTCTGCGCTGGGATAAAACAAAAAAACCTGCTACTCATAGCAGCCTGTTCAGCCAATGGATTCCCATTTCCAATGGAAGATCGCCTGATGAAACAAAACCTGAATTTGATTTTTTCTTCCCCAAACCTGCCGGTACAACGCATTGGTTATTATGTATTCGGCAGCGCCTGGGTGCAAATGAAGAGGAGATCGAAGCCCATGTTGCGGAAGCAATGCGGATCGTTGATATAGGAACATTTGATAAGGCCGAATTGGCCCTCTTAAAGAAAAGGGAAGAAAAGAGGATGCAGGAACGGCCTGAAATTCCTGTCAAGAAAAAAGTTGAGCAGGAAAGAGTAAAAGCAAAAAGGTTTCATTAAATTTAGATAGTCGCCTGTGTCCTAAGGATGGTGAATGTTTATCACCGGTAACCTATGGGAATTGCGTTTCTGCGCAATAACGAATCTTAAGCCCGATAGTCCTTTGGTTAACGCCCAATTATTAGCGTTGTCCGCCGCAACAGGCGTGACAAAAAATTCAAAACGTATTGGTAAAACGTAATTGGATAGCATTCATTTATTATTATTTTAAAAACCAAGCAACATGAAACGTTATTTAATCGTGATGGTCGTTTTGTTTGCCTGTACTACCTGGGGTAAAACACAATGGGCCGCCAGGCATAATATGTCTCCGGCCGATTACCAAACATTCTTTAATGACGAAACCAAACAAGGGCTGAGCCCGGTTTGCATTAGCGGGTATACCGCGGGTGGCAATGAAAGATATGCTGCCTTATTTGAAAAGAAGAACGGTCCGGCATGGGTTGCGAAACATGCCATGTCTTCCGCGGATTACCAGGCCAATGTAAACACTTTGGCAGGACAAGGATACGAGGTAAGTTATATCTCCGGGTATGAAGTAGGTGGGCAGGTTAAATATGCAGCGATATGGGAGAAGAAAAGCACTACTTATATTGCCAGGCATGGACAAAATGCTGCACAATTTCAATCAGAATTTGACGCTGACACAAAAGCCGGGTATCGTCTTATTTTTGTTACCTGCTATGCGGCTGGCAACACAGCCTATTATGCGTCTATTTTTGAAAAAAGCCCGGGCCCTGTTTACTACGCACAATTTGGACTGGATGCGAATGCTTTCCAGCAAAAATTCAATACCTATTCTTCACAGGGCTATCGCCTGAAAATGGTGAATGGGTGTAATATTAGCGGTACTGACTATTATACTGCCATCTGGGATAAAACACCGGGACCCTTATATTATGCCAAGCATGGGATCAATGGAAATAATTACCAGAATAATTTTGATAACTTTTATTACCAGGGATACTCGCCCGCATTTATCAGTGGCTTTGCTTCTTCGGGAACAGAACGATTTAACGGCATTTGGGAAAATACGAATATGTCATCTGCGGACATTGATAAGATCGATAACGCTATCAATTCCTATATGAATATGCAAGGTGTAAAAGCTTTATCGCTTGCGGTTTGTAAAGATGACCGACTCGTTTTTGCAAAAGCATATGGCCAGGCCAACCCCGCTACCGGCCAGGATCTAAGTCCAAATTATTCCATGAGGATCATGAGTGTTTCAAAACCCATCACCAGCACGGGTATCATGAAACTGGTAGCCATGGGCAAACTGAACCTTGACAGAAAAGTTTTTGGCCCGGGAAGTATTTTCGGTTCTAAATATTCCTATCCGGCTTTTAATAAAGCAAACCTGGAGCAGATAACGGTAAGAGGACTTCTCCATCATACATCCGGCTTAAGAACCTGTAATGGTGAAGCGCCTTTCTGGAATGCAGGGAGCAGTTATACTGATTGTATGAATGTACTCTTAAATGCCAACGACCTGTTCAAATATCCACCCAATACCCAGGCGAATTATGCCAACACCAATTTTTTCATTCTGGCGAGAATCATAGAAGAGGTCAGCGGGCAGGGTTACGAGAGCTTTATCCGGAATAATGTTCTTACACCATCTGGGGTGGGTAACACCATGTACGTCGGACCTACAAACGGAGCTCCGTCTTCGATGGAGCCATCAGGATATACCCCTATGAATAATATGAACCTTAAAATGTGGGATGGATTTGGCGGATGGGTGGCCCGTCCCATTGATCTTTTAAAAGTATTGGTAAGATTCGACGGTGTTACCACAAAACCAGATCTAATTTCCAAAGCCCTGCATGATACCATGACCACCACGACTCCCATCAGCGCTGGTTATGCATTGGGATGGATCGCTGATAATACAAGACAAGCTCATAATGGTTGTTTTGGAGGGACACGGTCATTCCTGTATTATGATATCGCATCAGGCCTGAGCTTTGCGGTGATCGTTAATAATGACCCGGCTAATGATGGTTGCGGGTGGACGATGCAGGGGGTGGTATTGAATGCGATCAAGAGTGTATCTGCCTGGCCGGGGTATGATTTGTTTTAAATTGAACGATCCGGGAGGCCAGGATCAAACCCAATGAAAAATAAAGGTTTTTCAGACGTGGATGGGACTTGTTTCAACCTGATCAACTGAACGAACAGGATTATTAAAAGATCATAAATAGATTCAATCACCATGGGAAAAAAATTCAGGGAAACATTTACTGTTAACGGGGAGCAGTTGCTAAAAAAAATAAAGGACCTTATCGCGGAAGGGAACGTAAGAAAGATCACCATCCACGATAAATCAGGAAGGGAGTTAATTTCATTCCCCCTAACGGTCGGGGTAGTAGGTACGGTATTATTACCTGTTTTCGCTGCGGTGGGCGCCCTGGCCGCTTTAATTGGGGAATGCACCATTTCTGTGGAAAGGGAGGAGTAGGTTTTCTTTTACACGGACCATTATGAAGATCATCACATGGAATTGCAATATGGCCTTCCGGAGGAAAGCAGGAATAATTCTTTCCCATCGACCTGATATATTGGTTATTCCGGAATGTGAACATCCTGACAAATTAAAATTCGAAAAGGGTGTGACACTACCTGCCGATATGCTGTGGTTTGGGACAAACCGGCATAAGGGGCTCGGTATATTCTCCTATAGTAAATTCCGGTTTAAACTGCTGGAAACGTATAACCCGGATCTACGCACGATCGTTCCGATTTCTGTAACAGCCGGGACGATTTCCTTTACGCTTTTTGCCATATGGGCTTATCATCCCGGTGACCCCGACGGAACATATGTTGAACAGGTCTGGAAAGCCCTTGATCACTATGATAAGCATTTAAATGATACCCCTGTAATATTAACCGGCGATTTTAACAGCAACACGATCTGGGACAGAAAGTACAGAGAAGGTAATCATTCCAATGTGGTAAAGCGATTGGAAGAAAAGGGGATCTACAGTGCCTATCATTTGTATTTTAAGCAAAAGCAGGGTAGGGAAAAACATCCTACACTTTATATGTACCGGCACAAGGATAAGCCTTATCATATTGATTATTGCTTTGCCTCGGCCGACCTGGCCCGAAAAATAATAGCAGTTGAGGTCGGGGATTATAAGTCCTGGACATCTTATAGTGATCATACACCTGTCATGGTGGTCTTTAAAAAATAACCATGACACAGGTTCCGACATCATTTATTTCTTACCTGGCTCTGGCGTCTGAGATCAGACATGTACAATCAAATTGATTTCTTTTCAATTTCATGTAGCTTAGCTCTTATCCAATTAATAATTGGGCGATCAGTTATGGACATTACTACTATCAAACAAGCCCGGGAACGCATTAAACCTTATATCAAACGAACTCCGCTTGAATATAGCCTGACACTGAGCAAATATCTTGGAACAAATGTTTGGGTCAAACTGGAGCTTTTTCAAAAAACAGGTTCCTTTAAAGTCCGGGGCGCTGTTAATAAGTTGCTCAGTCTGTCTGCTGAAGAAAGAAAGCGCGGAGTTGTTGCAATCAGTGGCGGCAATCACGCCCAGGCCGTGGCTTATGCTTCGAGTGTACTGGATGTTGATGCCGTTGTTCTCATGCCGGAATCAACGCCTCTGAATTATGTGCAAGCTACAAAGGGCTATGGCGCTACTGTTGACCTTCAACCAACGATCGGCGCTGCTTTTGCGAAAATAAAAGATTATGAAACGAAGGGAAGGATCTTTATACATCCTTTTGATGACCCATTGGTGATGGCAGGCCAGGGAACCCTGGGCCTGGAGATCATGGAAGATCTGCCCGAAATGACTGATTTAATTTTGAGTATTGGGGGAGGAGGTTTTGGAGGAGGGGTATCCACGGCGGTGAAAGCTATGAAACCTTCCGTAAGGATTCGGGGAGTGGAAACCATCGGCGCGGATGCGATGACGCTGGCACTAAAAGCTGGTCACCCCATTGAGTTGCCTGCCATTACTTCAATTGCCAAAACACTCGGTGCACCTTCTGTCTCGGCCCGAACGTTGGCGCTGGCGCAAAAGAATTTGGAAGAAGTAATAGTTGTATCGGATGATGAAGCCGTGAAGGAGTTAATATTTATTTTGGAACGATTAAAGGTTTTAACGGAACCGGCGGCTTCCTGTACCCTGGCTGCAGCCCTTCGGTTAAAAGGTCAATTCAACGACAATAACAATTTAGTTTTGGTCTTTTGTGGGGGGAATCTTTCGCTGACGGATTTGTGTAAGTATGTTAGTAAGAGCCAGGTTTAAAATTTTTATTTGCCGGGAAGGACGGGAAGAATGCAGAACAGACGAACAAGGAATTAAGAATGTCGAAGTCAGTCCGATCTTTCAATAAATCTTCAAAGAACGGAATCTTCACCTTCTTCATTCTGCATTCCTTGTTCGTCTGTTCGATATTCCTCTTCTTCCCGGCTATTTTCTCTCACAGCTTTGAAAAACTCCGACATTTTTAACCAACAGTTCCTGGCTGTTCAACTTCAGTTTCTGAATTCCAGGATCTATATCCTCCTCTGCGGCAGCGGTCTTTCCATTCTTCTTTAAATTTCGCCTTTTGCTCAGGTGTCATGTTATTCCACATCATTCTTTGTTTTGAATAAAAGCGACGGGATCCTCCACCGCCCCTGAAGCCGCCAAATAAAATCCTGGCTAAAACCAATAGACCGAGACCCTGCCAGAAGGTGATGGCAGAAATATGCATGACCGGAGCAAGGACATTATTCCATAATAACATAATGATGCTACCAAAGATAAAAATAGCAAGGGGGGCCAGCAGGATAAAAAGTAAGGCAAACCGGGGCCAACGTGATCGTATCATAGTTTTATGTTTTTATTGTTCAATAATATCTTTATGCAATTGTGCTAATCTTTTTCTCAGATGCAATACGGCATACCGCTTGCGGCTGATGAGTGTATTGATCTTTTCGCCGGTGCGTTTCGCGATCTCATTAAAAGAAATATCTTCCAACTCGTTCCAGACAAAAACCTGTTTTTGTTCTTCAGGTAATTCATTCAACGCTGAAAATAATTGTTCCCAGAAAAGATTTCGAAGATGCTCTGTTTCAGGTGTTTTATTTTCTGTCAACAGGATCTCCCTGAAATTAAATTCACTTTCATCGTCATCTGTAAATATCGCTTCCAGTGACTCCGGTTCCCGCCTGCGGTATTTATCTATGATCCTGTTCCGGGCCACCCGGTACAGCCAGGCGCTGGTCTGTTCAATGGGCTCACTGTTCATCAGGTTGCTGAACTGGTACCATACATCCTGCAGGATATCTTCCGCGTCTTCGTCTGTATTCACTTTTCCGCGGATAAAATAAAACAACCGCCGGCCGTAATCACGGACAGCCTGGATGATATTTTGCTTTGGCTGGTTGGACACTGATATGGTCGTAGGCTGACCCATTTATACAGGTAGACGCCGGGACAAAGGAAATATTTTAAATTGGAGAAAAAGATTTTGCAAATATAAAGGCTAGAGTTAACCAACCTATCATTCCATTTGGAAAGCGAAAGGGTAAATGAGTTGCTTCCTACTTCAAAAAGTAAGGAGTCGAATTCGACCCTTTAAAGCCTGGGTTAAACAAATGCTCCCAAAGACCTAAATACTCAATGGTTGCTTTGGAACGCATCCAATTTTTTACCACATCCTTGGGTTCACCAGCATTTTTGTTCCTGGCAATATCTGTTAGAGATATATAATCCTGTTTATTTATCTCAATGATATTGATGGGCTTTTCTTTTACAATATTGATCTTAGTTTTTGACATGAGATGGTCGATACTTTGGTTTGTGAAAATAAGAGAAGAGTTTCCAGTATTATTGATAAAATCCCCCGAATTCCGGGTATTTTCAACAGGGTCTTTCAAAAGACAAGGAGGACAAATCGTTTTAATTTATCTTTGCAATCCCGCCTGCCTTAAAGTTTCGGCAGGCAAATCAAATAATAAAGCATATGAAAGAAGTTGTTATTATTTCTGCTGTTCGTACCCCGATTGGTAGTTTCGGCGGTTCCCTTAAAGATATTTCTGCTACCCAATTAGGCGCTATCGCCATTAAAGGTGCATTGCAAAAAGCAGGCTTAAAGCCCGAGCAAATACAAGATGTTTTAATGGGCTGTGTGCTTCAGGCTAACCTGGGCCAGGCGCCCGCAAGACAGGCGGCTAAGTTCGCCGGCCTGCCAAATGAAGTCAATTGCACTACCATCAATAAAGTTTGCGCCAGCGGTATGAAAGCGATCGCCCAGGCAGCGCAGAGCATAATGTTGGGTGATGCGGATATCGTTGTGGCCGGTGGCATGGAAAGCATGAGCAATGTTCCCTATTATAGTCCCAAACTACGATGGGGAAATAAATACGGGGACGTGACACTGATTGACGGATTGGCAAAAGACGGGTTGACAGATGTATACGATGGTAAGGCAATGGGTAATGCCGCGGAATTATGTGCTTCCACCTGCGGCGTCAGCCGGGAAGAACAGGATGCATTCGCGACTGAAAGTTATAAACGGGCCCAGGCGGCATGGGAGAATGGTAAGTTTGAAAATGAAGTTATCCCTGTTGAAATTCCACAACGTAAAGGGAACCCCATTCTGTTTGCAAAAGATGAAGAGCCCTATAATGTAAAGTTTGATAAGATCGCCACCCTGAGCCCGGCTTTTCAAAAGGATGGAACCGTTACAGCAGCCAATGCAAGTACTATGAATGATGGCGCGGCAGCCCTGGTGCTGATGAGCGATGAAAAAGCAAAAGAACTGGGATTAAAACCGATTGCCAGGATCCTTTCCTATGCCGATGCAGAACAGGCGCCGGAATGGTTCACCACCACACCATCCATTGCTGTTCCCAAAGCAGTAGCCAAGGCTGGTTTAAAAATGTCCGATATTGAATTCTTCGAATTGAATGAAGCATTTAGCGTAGTAGGTATTGTGAACAGCGAAAAAATGAAATTGTATCCTACCCAGGTCAATGTGAATGGCGGCGCTGTGGCAATAGGTCATCCTCTTGGATGTAGTGGCGCGAGGATAATCGTTACATTAATTAACGTACTGAAACAAAATAAGGCGAAATACGGCGCCGCGGGTATTTGTAATGGTGGAGGCGGAGCGAGCGCGATGGTGATTGAGAATACCCAATACCCCCAAACCCCCTAAAGGGGGCTTAGGAACTCTCCGAATTTAGAAATGATTAATTAAGCATAGACTCTACAACATGCTAGGGCTGTGTGTTGGGAAGCCCCCTTTAGGGGGTTTGGGGGTGTTGTATTAGGGGGTTTAAATTTTAACTTGCACCCATGGCCGATATCATGATTCGTTTTGCGAGAGTTGAGGATGCTGAAAGGATCGCTGAGATCAGCCGGCAGACCTTTTACGACACATTTGCTCCCTTCAATACCCAGGCCAACATGGATAAATTCATGACGGAGGTATTTACGAAAGTAGGGTTGATGAAAGAAGTGGGTGCGTCGAATAATATCTTCTTTATGGCGGTTGATGGCGACGAGGTATTGGGGTATGCACGGATGCGGGAAAGTAATAGCCCACCTGAACTGGTGCCCGTGAATGCGATAGAGATCGCGAGGATTTATGCAATTACCGGTTCGATCGGGAAAGGGATCGGTAAACTATTGATGCAAAAATGTATTGAAATTGCCATGGAGAAAAAGAAAGAAGCCATTTGGCTCGGTGTTTGGGAACATAACCGACGGGCTATTGATTTTTATAAACGATGGGGTTTTGAAAAATTCGGCACCCATATTTTTATGCTCGGAGATGATCCGCAGACAGATTGGTTGATGAAGAAAGTGCTATAATTTTCAGCAATTAGGGTTAAATTACACTATATAATTATGGCGACAACAACCCGGTTCAAAAAGGTACTCCTATTCATGATGCTTGTGCCTGCTCTTTCCTTTGGGCAGAAAAAAAGTGTTGGCATTCGTATCGTACAGGATCAGTCTACCATGCTGTATGATTTTGAAACCAATTTGCTGCTTAAAAAAAAAGGATTTAAGATCCAGGTCTTACTCGAAAATGTGGAAGGGGTGTATGTTTTTGCGAGTATCAAGGATTCTGTTTACCGTTTTTCAGAAAAAGACACCATTTATGATTTTGTGTACCTGCCGATGTTGAAACTCAAGGAAGATCCGTTCAATAATGAAAAGGAATTGAATATTAGTGAAACGGGTTGGTCCTATTGGTTTTATGATCCGAAAGTGGAATCGCATCCCTTCAGTAGGAAAATAACCCACCTCGATGGGGACCGGATCGTTTGCACAAAGAACATAAAGATTCTGTATAATATTAATGACATGGAACAGGTCAGGATGGATGACGTCAAAGAGCCCCTGTATCT
>JADGPW010000188.1 GCA_017882265.1 Chitinophagaceae bacterium
ATTTATGATCAGCAGCAAAGCGCATCCCTTGGGAATAACATCTATCATATGTTGCTGACCGCGAAGGCCGTGGACAAAATGAAGCAATCTGGTTTTGTTAAAAGGATCACTCCCTTACTCGACACCAGCACAGCCGTTTACAACCCTTTATTTGAGAATTATGTCTGGTATAATAAATGGAGCACGGATAATTATGGGAAAATATGGATACCTAAAAAAGGGGCCCCCCTGCATTTGACGCCTGAGAATTATCCCATTTACGAAAGACCCATTCGTGTATATGAAAAGAATGATTTTGAGATGAAGGATGGCAAATTCTTCCTGAATGGAAAAGAAGTGACCGATTATACTTTTAAAATGGATTACTATTGGATGATGGGTGATAATCGTCACCAATCGCAGGATTCAAGATTCTGGGGTTTTGTTCCGGAAGACAGGATCGTGGGAAAGGCCTGGTTGATCTGGTTTAGCTGGGATAGCGGACCCAGGTGGAAACGGTTGTTTCAGATCGTAAGATAAATTGAATGTCGAACCGATGAACAAGGACTATCGAACAAATGAAGGTGCAGATTCTGATCTTTGAATAAACTTAAATATTCGCGAATAAATCCAGGGTTTCCGAACTGTCAGAGTGCTCAACTTCGACATTCTACATTTCTTGTTCCTCTGTTCGTTATTCATTATTTTAAAGTATGAAGGAAAACAAATTTGAATTCCAGTACGAGGTGTACGATGATATAGCCGAACTGGATAAACAGGATGCCTGGTTACTCCGGGAAGCCAGGACTGCTACAGGGCAGGCCTATGCACCCTATTCAAATTTTTATGTTGGGGCGGTAGCCATGCTTGTCAATGGCAGCATTGTAGCCGGAACGAACCAGGAAAATGCTTCTTACCCGGTCGGCATCTGTGCGGAACGGGTATTATTGGGCACCGTGGCCAGCTTGCATCCCAATGTTGAAATAAAAAGTATTGCTATCAGCTATAGCAGCGATAATGTAAAAAGCGATCATCCCATCTCCCCCTGTGGCATGTGCCGCCAGGCCTTATTAGAATATGAAACCAGGTTAAAAAAACCTATCCGTCTTATCTTAAGCGGCCAGGAAGGAAAAGTGTTTGTGATCAGGTCGGCGAGTTTGTTGCTGCCGTTTGCATTTACCAGTAGTGAGTTGAAATAAAGAATGCCGAACAGATGAATCCCGCATGGGGGCGGGACAAGCAGATTTAAGAATGTCGAAGTCCGTACATTCCTTTTATTCTGGAATTCTCTTTATGTTCGGATTTTACTTCATCTGTTCTGAATTCCTTATTCATCTGTTCGACATTCAAAACAGCGTCTGCACCCCATACGCCACTTTTGCTTCATGCTCCAACAGCCATTTCTTTCTCCAGAGTCCGCCGGCATAACCAACCAGTTCTTTATTGCTCCCGATCACCCGGTGACAGGGAACAATAATGGCGATATTATTTTTGCCATTCGCATTGGCCACAGCCCGGGTAGCTTTTGAATCACCGCTCCGGCGGGCCAGTTCAAGATAACTGATGGTCCTTCCATAAGGTATTTGTATCAATTCACCCCATACTTCCTGCTGGAAAGAGGAGCCAGGTTGGTTGATCGGTAATTCAAACTGCCTTCTTTCTCCCTGGAAATATTGTATTAATTGCTCCACGCATTGTATAAGCAAGGGTGGTAAATGCTTTTTATTCCCCTCCGCTTTTTGTGACGTGTCATGAAAAGAGACCTCACTGATATAATCTTTCGTGCCGGTAATTTTCAGCAATCCTACCGGGGAATGGTAATATGTAATATAGGTTTCAGACATCAGCAGCTGTGATCTGTAGAGACAGGGCATGCCCTGTCTCTATAATAACAACGTAAACAATTAAAAATACAGGATTTATTCATATGGTCAATCAGAATGTCGAACAGATGAACCAGTCGGCAGTCTGCAGTAAGCAGTCGACAATCATCAATTTCCAGTAAAAAACATTCAGTAAGCAATGAGAAAAATTCGACTGTAAGGTGCCGACTGATGACTGCAGACTGCCTACTGCTTTTCCAACTGATCAAACCAGGCACGGCAGGTTTAATAGCTCCTCAATCGGAGCCTTGCGGTATTTTTAATTCCAATACCATCACTGTGATAATGATCGCGAGAACCCCATCGCTGAAGGCTTCCAGAAGGGCTGTTGGTTTCTCATTGCTGGTTTCATTATAAGCATAATTCATGTTTGTTCATTTAGATTAACCTACCCGGCAACCATTCATAACGGGTTGGCCGGGAAAAAGCAAAACCACATCATTGTTCGCATCATAGATACCTAATACAAGGCATTCACTGGTATACCCGGCAATTTGTTTAGGCGGGAAATTCACCACGGCGATCACCTGCCGTTTGAGCAGGTCTTCCTTTTTATAATGTATCGTTATCTGGGCCGAAGATCTTTTAATACCGATCAATAGGCCAAAATCAATGGTCAGCTGATAAGCCGGTTTTCGTGCCTCCGGAAAATCATTTACTTCAATGATCGTTCCTGCGCGCATATCTATCTTTTCAAAATCATCCCAGGTTATTGACATGTGTTCAATTTTTGTGTAAACTAAAGATTTTTTTTGCCGGGAAGGACGGGAAGACGGGAAGGAAATTATTTACTTCCCGTCTTCCCGGCTATTTATTGAATAATTTTTGATGATTCCTCGACTTCAATTTACCTTAAGGCAAAATTTGCCATATGACTCCGTTTAAAAAAGGCAGCACTATTTCCCGTAGAAATTTTGTTCGAAATGCTTCCATACTTGGAGGGGCTTTTTTTATTGTGCCCCGGCATGTGTTGGGACGGGGATTCGTTGCCCCGAGCGATAAGCTCAATATTGCCGGGATAGGTGTGGGTGGAAAAGGAGAGGGGGACCTGGCTGAATTTGCCAAAAGCCCTAATGTAAATATCATTGCGCTCTGTGACGTGGACGACCGGCAGGCCGTCAATTCCCGTAAAAAGTTTGAAAAAGCAAAGTATTATAAAGACTTCCGGGAGATGCTGGCAAAAGAGAAGAATAATATCGATGCCTGCTCTATTTCCACCCCGGATAATATTCATGCGGTAGCTACGATAGCAGCGATGCAGTTGGGCAAGCATGTGTATACACAGAAGCCCCTGACCCATGATATTTTTGAAGCCAGGACGCTGGCACAGGCGGCCAAAAAATACAAAGTAGTCACCCAAATGGGGAACCAGGGCGGTTCCGGAGATGGCGTTCGTAAAGCAAAGGAGATGTATGATGATGGAATGATTGGCAAGGTCACAGAAGCGCATGCCTGGACAAACAGACCGGTATGGCCGCAAGGGATACCCACACCCAACGGGAAATTTGATATTCCAAAAGAGTTGGATTGGAACCTATGGCTGGGCCCGGCCAAATATATAGAGTATAACCCCGCTTATTTGCCATTCAACTGGAGGGGCTGGTGGGCCTTTGGGACGGGTGCCTTAGGTGATATGGCCTGTCATATTATGGACCCTATCTATCGTATCCTGCCTATTGATTATCCCGATTCAGCTGAATGCAGTGTGGGAATCGTATGGAAAGAAATGTGGAATGATACTCAAAACCCGGAAGCCTGTCCGCCTGCTTCCATCATTCATTTAAATTATCCCCGTAAGGATGGGAAAGGAGATATAAAAGTCTCCTGGCATGATGGGGGGTTATTACCCGAACGACCGGATGAATTATTACCCGGGGAAGCATTTGGCAACTGGGATGGGGGTGTAATGCTGGTAGGTACAAAAGGGAAATTATTACTGGATTGCTACGGGGCCAACCCCAGGTTATTACCCACTAAACTGATGCAGGAAAAGAAAATGCCGACTGAAACTATCAAACGCGTTCCCGAAGGTCATTACCTCCAATGGGTCAATGCCTGCATCGCGGGCTATGGAAATGCCACTACCAGCTCACCATTTGATTATGCGGGACCATTTACCGAAAGTATCCTGATGGGCAACCTGGCCATCCGAAGCTGGATGATAAAAAACCCAGCGGGGAAAGGATGGGAGGATAAATACCTTGGCCGTAAGAAACTATTATGGGATGCCGCCAATATGAAGATCACCAATTTTGATGAGGCAAATCAATTTGTGAAGAGGGAGTATAGGGAGGGGTATAGTATACAGATTTGAGCTAAGTGGCAGTAATGAAATATTCCTTTTCTAAAATCTTTTACATTTAAACACTTTATTTTTGTACTTCTTCATTAGTTATGTGATGCTTTTATTGATACTTCTGAACTGCTAATACAAACCACGTCTATATGAGCTCAAATGATTTATATTCTAAAGCCGAAGAAATATGCTTTTGCGGAGATATGTAAGCATCCTGGAAGCTGCAGTTGAGCTATTTTATGAGAATGAGGAAATATTCAGAAGTAAGCCATACACCAAATCTTAATGTAGCGGCAGTTTTATTCTCTGGAAGATAGCCGGGCCGTCCGGGAGTTTTAATAAGGGAGCCTGTCAATATGGCCTTTCTTAAATGGTCTCAAGCATAGTTCTTTGATTGTATTCATTTAGTTTCTTGAAATAGGTTGGTGTTAATTTGGTAACCTTCTTAAATTGATTCGACAAATGGGCCACACTACTGAAATGCAGTTTATATGAAATCTCAGTAAGATTAAGCTCGTCATATAAGATCAATTCTTTTGCCTTTTCAATTTTGTGAAGTAAAATAAAATGTTGAATAGTAGTACCGGTTACTTCAGTAAAAAGGTTAGCGAGGTAAGTATAATCATGATGAAGCTTCTCACTGATATAGCAGGAGAGATTTGACTTCGGAAACTCGTCTTCATAATGAACCAAATCAACCACTACATTTTTTATTCTTTCAACTAAGGCAGATCTTGCATCATCTATCAATTCAAGTCCAGATTTTAAAAGGGTGGTTTTTAGCAAGTCATATTGTTCAACTGTAATATTATTTTCAATCAAATCTACTTCGCCTAATTCGACAGTTCTATAATGCAGTCCCAGGTTATCCAGGGCTGCCTTCACAAACATCTTACAACGGAATGAAACCATGTATTTGATATGTAATTTCATATCACACTTAAATTTGACTTTCCAGGAAATAATAGTTCGTTAAAGCAAAAATATTTGCTCGTGCAAATCAGGAAAATGATATTGATCAGACATTCGGGTGACGGTGATCATAATTGTGTATATACTGTTGCCAGGATGTTCAAAGAAGCCGGAACTGCTGTTGGGCGATTTTATTTCAAAAGTCAGACTTTAGGAAGGATGTTTGCGGTAGTTTCTATATCATGTCGATAAAATACTTAATAAAAAAAACAGGCATATACAATTACCTATATGTTTCTGCAACGGCATAGGTGTCCCAGAGGTTCTCAACTTTTACGGCCTTCCCGTTTTTGAAAGTCCATGCCATTATACTGGGAGAAATGCCTTTTAGGGACATTTCAATTGGAAGTATAGCCCGATAAATTAATATTGCCAAGTAATTTTGGTTCTTTTGAATTTATCTCCATTAGTATTTCTTTTGCTGGCTTAACATCACCTAAAGAAGGGTAAGCGTACGCTGTTTGAAAAGTTTCTTTCTTTTGAAATGAGTTATTATTTAGTTCAAGCCGGGTGATGCTGTACTTATGTTTATCAAAATGTGATTCTCCGGTGCCCCACTTTCCTTCCATAAGAAGTATTTCATTATCTGAATTATTGATAACAATGTCACTAATTTCATTCGTTTTTGTAATAAAATTAAAACTGATGGCCCCGTTAGTAAAGTCTAAAAAATAGATGTCTCCCGTAGAACCTGACCCACCGGCATTTTTAAATAAAGTGAAATAAAGTTTTCCATTGTGGGTCAGCGGTTGATTTTGGGCTTTAAATATATTGTAATTCATATTCATGGTTTCATCAAGTTCCTGCCCGAAAGTTTTTTTGAAAATAATATTAGTATTGCTGTTATCCCTGACAATAATGGTGACAGGGGATGTTTCTACATCATCATCATTAATTATTTTGGAATGAGCATCATATTTATCTCTTAAAATGGAAACCGATACGGTAGTCTCGCCAATAGTTATTTTATCGAAGACAGTGTCAATTTTGTACTGGCTTGTATCCAGGCTGATGATATCATGTTTTATGTCATTCTGTTTAACAGTATCTTGTTTTGTTGTCTCTTGTTTCCCTGTATTTTTTTGATCCTTGCAACTGAACAAGCATGTTACTATGGCAATAACTATTGTCCGTGAAAATAAATTCTTCATGATTTATATATTATTGGTTAATATAACTCTTGTCATTTCAGCATAGGGTAGCATATATAAAAATGCCTTATTACTTGTATTTGAACCGGGCCCGAAAATTGCAATAGTCATTTAAATATACAAACCTCCCCGGTGGTTCTCAAAAACAAGATCCTGGTAGAAATATCGCCCACTGCTGTGTCAACTATGCCTAATCCATGTGTGATTCATTTGTCAACCATGTGTCGAACTTGCTACTTCCCCCTGAAAAGCGCATACCTCACAAATGGATCACACATGGTTGACACATGGTTTGAGCAGAAATGACACATGAATATTAGACAGGCGATTGAAAATTAAGGTTTTGTGGGATTATGGAATCACAATCATCCCATAGTCATCAGATTAGAAAAGGGTAATCGCGGAGACGCGGAGGGGCAAAGATATTCCAGCATCATTCAACCTTTAAATGTTATTTATAGAGATCTATTCCCAGGTATGCCCAACCTCTGCGCCTCCGCACCTCTGCGTCTCTGCGACCAAATGCTCACTCCAGCAACTTCGCCAGGTCCATCAACTCAGCCCGCTTGTAAGCTTCCTTGCCGCTGTCATAGCATTTACTGAATTCTTCCAGCAACTGCTGGATCACCTGTTTATTCTTTTGGGGTTTGAAATAGGAACCTACCGGGGGAACCGCTATTCTTTTGAAATAATTATCGACATCCTGCTGGGAGAACACCTGGCCGGAAGTGGGATCAATAAAAAACTCGATCTTATGGATAGGGTTGGGGAGTGTCTCATCCGAATAACCGGGTTTGAAATAAGCCACAATAAATTGCTTGGGAATGTTTACCGCTTTCACCGGTATATCAAGCAATTCGCAAAGGATCAAATACAGGATACCGTTACTGACCTGGTTACCTCGTTTTGCTTCCAGTGTTTTATGCAAAAGGAATTCATTGGGTTCTTTATAATTCGTTTCACCGCCTTTTAACCCGAAATAACTATATAAAATACTAGTAACAATATTGATCTGCTCCAGCGGGGTGAGGTAGTTATTTAATTCCAGCCAGATATTGCGACGCACTTTTTCTATTTCCTGCAATACCGGTGTAGTGGATACTTCCGGGTATTGAAATTTGCAGGCCAGCATAGCGCCCAGCATCAGGTCATGATGACCCGAGATACTCCATTGCCGGAAATCTTCCGTAAGGTCCGTATAATGCAGGCGGTGGATCAGTAACTCAATTCGACCCTGGATCTCTTCATTAGGCGTGGTTTCCCACAGATGTTCAAGATTGGGAATAATATTTTTCCCGTAATCAACGATCTTTTCGGAAACGGCGCCAAAAACCTCTTCATCGGGATCGTCGATCAGGGTGAATAGTGCAGAAAT
>JADGPW010000189.1 GCA_017882265.1 Chitinophagaceae bacterium
AAAAGGGGTTTTGGGCGAGTTTCCCCTGGAAACATTTTTTTATATGGGCTTTTATCTGGTTACTTCTTTTATATCCTCTCGGGTATTTTTTCTACCAGGATGACTATAAAAATTTCGGAGACTATACTTCAGCCAAACTAATTTATTTTTGTTTTCAGGCTTTATTTATTTCATTCATTTTTACGTCCACAGGTTCATATAAAAAACCTTCAAGCTAATGCACTGATTATCTGTCCAGACAGTTTTACGAAGTTCTTTAAAAGTCTTTAAGCATTCAGATTTTTTCTTTTATGTTTAATTCGAAGTTTATAGTATTCGTTCCGTGACATAGTTAATTTGGTTGTAATTTAGCAGCATGAATCTTGACTATAAATACCTCCTTGATAATAATTTCTATCCCGGCTCCCGGGTATGGATTTACCAATCCAGTCGTATGTTTTCCCTGGATGAAGCAATGGAAATAGAAGAGAAGCTGAATGAATTCACCGGGCAATGGAATAGCCATGGTATACCGGTGAAGGGAGCCGCTTATTTATTCTTCGGACAATTCATTGTATTGCTGGCCGATGAAACAGCCACCGGTGTCAGCGGTTGCAGCACGGATAGTTCTGCCCGGTTAATAAAAAATATAGAACAAAGATTTGGGGTGAACATGTTCGACAGGACAACCCTTGCTTTTGTGGTAAAAGACAAACTGGAACTGCTCCCGTTATCCCAATTGCAATATGCTTTCGATAACGGTTTTATTAATGCTGACACCCTTTACTTTAATAACCTGGTGGAGACAAAGGAAGCGTTGGAGAGAAATTGGATCGTACCGGTGAAGGATTGCTGGCTGATAAATAAGTTAGTTTCAAAAAATGCAACTTTATGAGATACCCTGTATTGTTTGCTATAATGCTGATATCGGCTGATTCTTTTTCTCAAAAAGATGCAGCCATTGACATTTATAAAAAAACAGATACAATTGAAGCGTATATAAACATGCAGATCAGTTCAGGACCAAATGGTTATTTTGTAAATGAAAAAAGCATTGACAAAAGAACTTATGACAGGTATAAAACGGTGATGGACAAAATGGACAAATGCCTGCCCTGCTGGATAAAAAATTATACACTGGAAGGTGAATTTGTATCAGAAGGAATGTATTACACTGATTGCCTGGTTGGTAATTATGTTGAATATTACCCAAACGGGAATAAAAAGTTAAGCGGGCATTATAAAGAAAATCATACTGGAACCTGGGAAGATCTTTATCAAAGAGGTTATTGTAGTGTGAAAGAGGGGGTTTGGATATACCATAATGAATCTGGAAAAATTTCAAAAAGAGAACACTATAAAGACGGAAAACCTGTAAATTAGAATTACAAAAGCGGCAGTAGCTCAGTTGGTAGAGCATTAGCTTCCCAAGCTAAGGGCCGAGGGTTCGAATCCCTTTTGCCGCTCTAATGGTAGTCCCGCATTTTGCCGGATCCCAAACTAAGGACCGAGGGTTCGAATCCCTTTTGCCGCTCTAATGGTAGTCCCGCATTTTGCGGGATCCCAAGCAAAGGGCGAGGGTTTGAGACTGTATAGTGAGTGTTCATCCCCAATTCCTAATTACCAATTCCTAATTCCCGTTACCGTATGTTCTATTTCTTTGAAGGAATAATGATCTTTCCTGGCGCATTATTGAAATTATAACTCACACTCAACCTGAAGTTCCTGGTCTGCGCCGTACTATAGCTTTTTAAAATAAAATTGGTGCCATAAGTAAAATTCCTGCTCTCCTGCACAAATGGATCTATGATATTGGCAGTTATGGTTAGCTTTTTATCAAAGAATTTTCGTTGTACGCCCACATTCATACTCCAGTTCCACCGGGCATAGCCCTGCGGGTTGGCAAAACGGCTGAAAGTGAAACTGCCGGTATAGTTCCAGATATCTCTTGGCGTAAATGTTGAATTAATATTGGATGTAAAGGAACCCCCGTTACGGTAGCGGTTTACTGTTTTATCAAAATCACTGTATTGGTTGAATGTATAGCTCCCGCTTAAGTTTGCTTTTAATTTTTTGGTGATCGTTAAACCACCCCAGGTACTCACTTCATTTTCTCTGCGGCCACTGATATTTTCCCAGGTGATCTGCGTTTTTCCATCTGCCAATAAGGTTCTTACCTGGCTGAAAATATCCTGCACGATATTGTATCCTAATCCCAGGTTGATATAATAAAGTTTTTTAGTTCTTCCCATGACAAAATCAAAATTATGGGCGGTAGAGGCTTGCAGGTGCTCATTCCCAAAGCGAATATTATAGGGGTCGCCGAAGTCGATAGCCGGGTTTAATTCATTGATACCCGGCCGCCGTATGCTTCTACGGTAAGATAAGGTGAGATTGATCGCATCCTTCCAGTTGCGGTTGATATTGGCGAAGGGTAACCAGGTCCAGTAATGATTCCTCGCATCCCGGCTTTCTTTTAATAACTCAAACCAGATGGCCGTCTGTTCAGCAGAAACACCTCCAGTTATATTGAAATTCTCACCCAGCATTTGTCGGGCAGAAACCCTGAGGTTGTTGATGGACTGATGAAATAGAAAATCATTACTCAGGGGGTCGGATTTTATAAAAAGGCCATCCGGTTTATTCAGGTAACTGGCATTGACGGTGATATGGTTATTGCTGCGATTATAAAATCCACCGACAGACAAAAATGTTTTTTTATTACTTAATGGCCGATCATAATTCACTCTCACTGAATAGCCGGTGTTTTTATTATCTGTTAACTGTTGCTGGGTAGAGTCGATGCCGTTGGGCAAATAGTCCGGATTGAAAAATTGCTGGTAAAAATCCCGGTCCGTGGAATTAAGGGAAAGATTGGCGCCGGTAATGATCTTTAATGATTCACCGGCGACCTTTCCTTTTTTCGAATACGTGAAATTAAGATTAGGGCTATAACTGTCCCCAATACTTAAAATACTTCTTTCACTTAACCTGTATATTTCTCCAAATTGGTTGAGATTGGTGTATTCCGTTTCACTTTGGTTGTGAAAATCATTCTGGTTGTATTGCAACACAAAATTCAGGGATTGTGATTTATCAATATCATAATCCATGTTCAGCCTGAAGTTGGGCCGAAGTCCTTTATTCCGGTAATTATTTTTTGTATCGAAGAAATTGGTGGAGTCGGTATACATGTTATTCCGGACAGAATATCCATCACCCCGTATACGGCTATATCCTGCACCCGCATTAATACTTACCGAGAACCCCTGTTTCCGATAGCTGAAATTTCCATTCATACTCAGTTCACCCCGGGTGCCCCCTGAAATACTTAACCGGCCGGTCTTTCCTACTTTACCTTTTTTCATCACAATATTGATCACTCCGCCCTGTTCATTGGCGTATTGAGGCGGAGGATTCGTCATCACTTCTATTTTTTCAATAGAACTTCCGGGTATTGATTCGAGCAGGTCCTGCAATTGCTGAAGATTTAACTCCACCGGTTTATCATCGATCAGGATCTTGGGTTCTTTTCCCCGAACCGTTATTTTACCATTAGGGTCTTTGGCAATCAGGGGCACGTTAGTGAACAGTTCACTGGCGTTACTACCGGCTGCCAAAGCAGATTCACCGGCATTAAAAGTGATGTTTCCGTCCTTGGATTCGATCAGGGGTTTTTCAGCATAAATGATCACTTCGTCCAGTTGCTGTCCGGCATTTGGTTTTAAAACAAGATCATTGAGATTAAAATCAGCCCGTTCTTCCCGGAAATAAATGCTGTCGACTGTAAGCTGCTGCATCCCAACATAGCTAATCCTCAACCGGTAATAACCAAAGTGGATTGTATTAAATTTAAAGGCGCCATCCTTATCTGTGAGGCTTGACCGTTTGTTAAGGCTATCCATTATGGACACGAATATAACTGTGACCCCTTCAATCGCTTTTTTATTGATATCCAATATATTCCCGGTAATAATACCGTCGTGCTTGTCTTGGGAAAAGACACTCAAATAAAGAGGCAAAAAGAGGATAAGAAAGCCTGATTTTTTCAATACGCTGAATTAAAATCTGCAGAATAGTTTTTGGTGGCCAGGGCCTTGCACTGCAGCCCGCAAAGATACTGCGCGCATAGTTAACAGGTTAGACGGAAGATAGCTTCAGGGCATTCGTAAACCATTGTCATGGAACAATATAAGTAAAATGAATGCTGCCATCCTGTCGCAAAATCACGGCTTTCCTGTATATTTGCTGCTCTAATTTTTTTGAATGCTTGACTATGTGTCAGATAAGGTACAGGATGAGGAGAGGCAGGGCGAAGCTTTTGCACCTTTTGTAGCTGATCCTAATCAATATAGGAAACGGTTTTATATCGAGAGCTATGGCTGCCAGATGAATTTTGCAGACAGCGAGATCGTCGCATCCATCCTGAACCAGGAAGGATTTGGCGCCACCCCTCATGCAGAAGAAGCTGACCTGGTATTTATCAATACCTGTTCCATCCGTGAAAAAGCGGAACAAACCGTTCGTAAAAGACTAACCGAATTCAAAGAGCTGAAGCAACAAAAAAAAGGGATGCTCATCGGGGTACTGGGATGCATGGCAGAACGCCTTAAATCGAAGTTCCTCGAAGAGGAGAAACTGGTTGATATAGTAGTAGGTCCCGATGCTTACAGGTCCTTACCCGGGCTTGTTGAAGAGGCGGAAGGAGGGCAAAAAGCAGTGAATGTGCTGTTAAGCCGCGATGAGACCTATGCAGATATTTCACCGGTTCGACTAAACAGTAACGGTGTTTCTGCATTTGTAAGTATCATGCGTGGATGCAATAATATGTGTTCATTCTGTGTGGTTCCCTTTACCCGGGGAAGGGAAAGAAGCCGGGATGCGGGAAGTATCGTTGAAGAATGTAAAGATCTTTTTGAAAAAGGTTATAAAGAAGTGACATTACTGGGACAGAATGTGGATAGTTATTATTACACCCCCCAACCCCCTAAAGGGGGCTTTTCGGCCACCCCAATAACATTTGCTGCTTTATTGGAATTGGTAGCGAAGATATCTCCTGGGTTGAGGGTCCGTTTTTCTACCTCCCATCCAAAAGATATTACAGATGAAGTATTGTATACCATGGCGAAATATGAGAATATCTGTAACCATATTCATTTACCGGTGCAAAGTGGTTCAAACAGGGTATTGCAGTTGATGAACCGAACCTATACAAGAGAATGGTATATGGCGAAAGTGGACCGCATCCGGCAGATCATACCCGATTGCGGCATCAGTTCAGATATAATAGCCGGTTTTTGTACAGAGGAAGAGCAGGATCACCGGGATACACTCCGTATTATGGAATACAGCCGGTATGACTTTAGCTATATGTTCTTTTACAGTGAACGTCCGGGCACACTGGCGCAAAAAAGGTATTCGGATGATATACCGGCTGAAGTTAAAAAAAGAAGATTACTGGAAATAGTGGAGATACAAAACAGGTTATCACTGGAAAGTAATAAAAAAGATATTGGTAAAACTTTCAATGTGCTGGTAGAAGGGGATAGCAAAAAAAATGTGGCCGAATGGAAGGGAAGAAACAGTCAGAATAAAGTGATCGTTTTTCCTAAGAAGGATTTCAAATTAAAAAAAGGTGATTATATCCAGGTGGGGGTGAATGACTGCACACAGGCGACACTGCTTGGGAAAATTCTTTAATGATGGTAACATTGATTAACAGCAATATAGAAAAGATAACAGATGCCTGTAATAAACATCATGTGAAAGCTCTTTATCTGTTTGGCTCAGCAGTGAGGTCAGAAGACTTTACAGAAAAAAGTGACGTTGATTTTCTCGTAGAATACAATTATAAGGATGAAACGAACGACAATAATGTATTTGAAAGAGTTGAAAATGCTGAGTCCCTGAAAGAAAAACTTGAAAAAATAATAGCCCGTCAGGTAGATTTAATTCAGGAAAGAAATATCCGGAATAAGTTTCTAAAGTATTTTATCAATAAAGAAAAGAAACTTATTTATGGCATATCGTGATGTTTCTGTCTGGTTGGAAGATATTTTATAGGCGATTGATAAAATCAGAAATCATATGGCGGATACTGATTCTTATAATGAGTACATAAAAAACTTGCTAGTCATTGATGCTACGGAAAGAAATCTTGAAATAATTGCTGAGGCGTTGAAAGGTGCTCTTAGGCTTGAACCTGAACTGCCAATCTCAAATGCCAGTAAAATTATTGGCCTAAGAAATATTATCAACCATCAATATTATGAGATAGAACATGACAGGATTTGGACCATAATTAAAAAAGATCTGCCGGCACTGGAAGTGGAAGTTAAAAAGATACTTGAGGATTATGAACGCAGGTTAGAATTAAATGAACTTTAAAATGGATATTCAATCAATAAAGAACAGGTTTGGCATCATCGGTAATTCACCGGCGCTTAATTATGCCATGGAAGTAGCGGTCCAGGTAGCCGGTACGGACCTGACCGTTTTGATCAATGGAGAAAGTGGTACGGGAAAGGAGGTTTTTTCGCAGATCATACATACCCTGAGCGCCAGGAAACACAACCCGTTTATTGCTGTGAACTGCGGTGCGATCCCGGAAGGAACGATCGATTCTGAACTTTTTGGTCATGAAAAAGGGTCCTTTACAGGAGCTTCAGATGCCCGTAAAGGATACTTTGAAACAGTGAACGGAGGAACTATTTTCCTGGATGAGATCGGTGAATTGCCATTGGGAACCCAGGCAAGACTGCTCCGTGTACTGGAAACCGGTGAATATATCAGGGTAGGATCATCTAAAGTACAGAAAACAGATGTAAGGGTCATCGCGGCCAGTAATAAAGACCTTTTACAATTGGTGCAGATGGGGAAATTCAGGGAGGATCTTTACTACCGCTTGAGCACGGTCCCCATTCGCGTACCGGCATTGGGCGACCGGCCGGAAGACATTCACCTGCTATTCAGAAAATTTGCTGCCGATTTTGCCAATAAATACAAAACATCACCCGTCCAACTGGACGAGGAAGCAAAAAACCTGTTAATAAACTATCCATGGCCGGGCAATGTGCGGGAATTGAAGAATATTGCAGAACAGATCTCCGTTCTTTCGCAGGATAAACAAATCACCGCAAAGGAATTAACTAAATTCCTTCAGCCTTATTCCACTAACAGGATGCCGGTCCTCGCTTCTGCTAACGGTAATCCACATGAGTTTTCCAATGAAAGAGAGATCCTTTACAAACTTTTCTTTGATATGAAGAAAGATGTAACGGAATTAAAAAGAATGTTCCTGGATATATTGCAGAACCCGAACTGGGTCACCCAAAACCAGGCATTCATAAATGAACTGAAAGAATCTGATGGTTACCGGATAAAAAATAATGAGCCGATGCAGTCCATGATCGTACAGCCATCTATGCCTTCTTCCTCGTCAGCCCCGTTAACCATTGGGATGAACAACAATATCCACGAACACGTGGAAGTGGAAGAAAGCCTGAACATCATGGACAAAGAAAAAGAACTGATCATCAAAGCACTGAAAAAACACAGGAGTAAACGAAAAGATGCGGCACTGGACCTGGGTATCAGCGAAAGAACATTATATCGAAAATTGAAAGAGTATGATATTGAAGAATAATGCCGGGTATACGATGTCAGGTATACGAAGTACTAAATTCTGTATGGTCAAAAAGAATCGTTGTACGTCGCATACCACATCTCAGTTTTTAATTATTGCGGTAATTAGTTGTATTTCCATTTTTATCAATATAGGTTGCAAAGTTTCCTATAAGCTCACCGACGCTTCGGTCGATCCTAATATCAAAACCGTGAAAGTGATCACATTTGAGAACCACGCCAGGTATAATAATCCCCAATTGGCCCCGAGATTGACCGATAAACTCCGGCAGAAGATCGTCAGTCAAACAAAACTTTCCCAAACCAACAGTGTTAATGTAGACTGGGAGATCAGCGGTTTTATCACGGATTATTCATTCAGCACGTCGGCCATTTCGGGTCAACAGGTAACCAACAACAGGCTGACGGTATCTGTACACATTACGCTGAACAATCATAAGGATGATAAAACAGAAGATTATGATGTGTCCAGGAGTTTTGAATTCAAGGGTAATCAATCATTCCAGCAGGCGGAAGCCGCCCTGGGCGACGAAATGATCAGAACCCTTACCGACGAGATCTTCAATAAGCTTTTTTCCAAGTGGTAATTCCCGCTTAACTTGTAATCATGAACGTGCAGATCAATCAACTGGTAAAAACGCTATTACAAAAAGATTCCCTGGAGCAATGCAGTGTACAGGAATTACAACAATTTGCCAACCGGCATCCTTATTTTGGCGCCGCGCAATTATTACTCACTAAGAAACTGCAGACAGAAGATCCTCAACAGTACGAAGAACAACTTCAAAAAACATTTCTCTTTTTTCATAATCCACTCTGGGTGGAACACCTGCTGAATGATACAGGGAATGCAACGATCACCACACCCAAACATACAGATGAGCTAGCCGATACCAAAGAAGATGAAAAGCTTGTCAATACTAACGGAGTCGGGATCCCGGCCGGTTTTTCCTCATCAACAAACCACCCGCAACCGGATACGCCACTGCCAATTATTAATGCTGAAACCCCATTAGTAGCGGAAGAAATAGAACCCGCGCATGAAATGGCTGAGGTAAAACCCATCGACATTCCGGCCACCCATGCGGCAAAAACAGAACTCATTTTTGAACCCTATCATACGGTTGATTACTTTGCCTCCCAGGGAATAAAATTCAAAGAAGAAGGGAAACCGCAAGATAAATTCGGTCAGCAACTGAAAAGCTTTACCGATTGGTTAAAAACAATGAAACGGCTGCCTGTCACAGAACTGGCAAAAGCTGTTGAGTCAAACGCAGAGCAAAAAGTGGAACAGTTAGCACAATACTCCCTCCAGGAAAGAGAGGTGATGACGGAAGCCATGGCTGAAGTGTGGGAAAAACAGGGGAATAAGTTAAAGGCCATCGAGATATACAGTAAATTAAGTTTGCTTGATCCCTCTAAAAGCCGTTATTTTGCAGCGAAAATTGAAGGATTAAAGAAAATAAACTGACATGACGACTTTATTTATCATATTGATTGTGCTTGCTTCAGCCGTGCTTGGTTTGATCGTGCTGGTGCAGAACCCGAAAGGCGGTGGTTTGGCTGGTAATATTGCCGGTTTTAGTAACCAATTCATGGGAGTAAAACAAACCACGGATGTACTGGAAAAAGGCACCTGGATATTTGCGGGTGTTATTGCCGTCCTCTGCTTACTTTCTGTCCTTTTTATTTCGAACTCAAAAAGTACGGCGCCGGATGAGTCGAAAAAGGCTTTAGGCGCCCAAGCACAACCCAGTACTACCCCCAATAAAACACCGGGTACATTGACCTTACCAACCCAAACAACACCCACAGCGAAATAAAAGCTTTTGCAATATTTTACACCCCGACAAACTGAGCAAGTCTAAAGTATGTCGGGGTTTTTCTTTATTTACCGAAGCCATTACTTGGTATGGTGTAGCTTAAATGTGAAGTAGTATATTGCATACGTGGATAATTAATTGAAACACTGGCTATGAAGAAAAAAGTTATAGCAATTCTTGCCGTTATCTTAATACTGTCCGCATGGGCGGGCTGGAAATTTTTTGGCCCGTCAGTGTCCACTGCCAGCGGGGAGTTCTTTTATGTGAAGACGGGTTCCACCTATGCCGATATAAGAGACGATCTGGTCAGCAAAAAATATATCAAAAACGGACCCTGGTTTGGTCTTGCTGCTAAAATACTCCACTATAATAAAATAAAACCCGGCCGTTATAAAATAGCAAAAGACATGAGTCTTTTTAATTTGATAAAGATGTTGCGTAGCGGTGATCAAACGCAGGTCAGCTTTGTCATCACCAAAATAAGGACCCGGGAAGATATGGCCCGAAAAGCAGGTATGATGTTTGAATTTGATTCCCTCACCATGATCCGTTTCCTGGATAACCCGGATTCACTGCAACGATTTAACCTTGATACCAATACCGTTACCGCAGCGATCATGCCCTTTACTTATAGCCTGAACTGGAACAGCACACCGGGAAAATTATTTCAGAAATGCTATAATGCTTATGTGCATTTCTGGACCGGGGAACGAAAGATAAAAGCAGACAGCCTTCAAATGACACCGGTACAGGTTGCCACACTGGCTTCCATTGTAGAAGAAGAGACCCGGAAAAAAGAAGATAAATACAATATTGCCAGTACTTACCTTAACCGGCTCCGTATCGGCATGCGCCTCCAGGCTGATCCTACCATAAAATTTGCATTGAAAGATTTTGGATTAAAAAGAATTTTGAGTGTTCACCTGGCAACCCTATCACCTTATAATACTTATCTCAATGCCGGTCTCCCCCCCGGTCCTATCTGTACTCCTTCTATTGAATCGATCGATGCCGTGCTCAATGCGCCCAAAACAGATTACCTGTATTTTGTAGCCAGCAGCAAATTTGATGGTAGTAGTGTTTTTACAAGCAACCTCACCGATCATATGAAACATGCCCGTGAATACCAGCAGGAACTAACCCGGCGTATGGACTCGGCCAGGAAGAATAATCCCAAATAAAGAATGTCCGTTATACATAAAATAGTACAACGTATCGGGACATCAGCTCCCGCCAATTTTTTAGTCAGGAAGAGCAAGGCTACCTATCTCCCCGGTTTCAGCGGAATTCCATTGTTTGACGTGGCCCAGTTTTTTAGCCGGCAGGTACAGACGATCGGGATGAAGGAACGGGCCTCTGCCATTGCATTCAATTTTGTAATGGCCATCCCGCCGGCTATCATTTTTCTTTTTACCCTCATTCCATATTTTCCCATTTCCAACAGGATATTAGAACAATTATATGGCCTGATAAGAGATGTCGTGCCGGGCGAAAAAGATAATTCCGTCCTGATCAGTTTTTTAAACAATTTCATTAAAAAACCACGCAACGGGCTTTTATCCCTGGGTTTTATTTTGTCGCTTTATTTTTCTTCCAACGCGATTATGGGCATCATGCGCTCTTTTGACAAAAATTATGTAGGATTCAGGAAAAGAAATATTTTACAAAAAAGGGGCACGGCTCTTCAAATTACAGTGGTATTGTATGTGCTGGTCTTTGCTTCTGTCATGCTCCTGGTAGGACAAGGGGCCGTGTTGAAAATGATCGGTATTCAAAAAGCTTCCGTAAGAGCTTTTATTGTCAATGCCCGCTGGGTAGTGATCGTAATGCTGTTCTTTACTTGCATCTCTTATATCTATCGGCATGCCCCGGCGGTGCATAAAAAATGGAAACTTATTAATCCCGGTTCTATCCTGGCCAGTTTCCTAATGGTCCTTTTCACCCTGGCATTTTCCTATTGGGTCAGTCGTTTCGGCCATTATAACCAACTTTACGGTTCCATCGGTACCGTGCTCATACTCATGTTACTGATCTTTTTTAATTCCTTGGTGCTACTGATTGGTTTTGAGCTGAATGTCAGTATTTCTTCGTTAAAGAGAATTGCAGATGAACGGAAAGATCTTAACACAGGCGGAAGTGAAAAATCAGGATAATTCCCGATATTTGTCAATCAAAAAATTTTAGACTAATGAAAAATATCTTCGTGGCCGCGTTGCCCATTGCAGCCATTACATTCATGGCTTTACAATCTGTAAATAATCCGCTGCCGATAGGCTCGCCTATTCCAAACCCAGGGCTAAAAATGAAAGATATTTCAGGCACAGAAGTATCCTTTAAAGATGCACAAAAGAAAAATGGCTTACTGGTCATGTTCAGTTGCAATACTTGCCCGGTGGTAAAAAAATACCAGGGCCGCACGCTCGAAGTTTGTAAATACGCCATAGGCAATGATATTGGTGTGGTGTTGCTCAACTCGAATGAAGCTACCAGGAATGAGGGAGATTCATACGATGATATGAAAACCTACGCCAAAGAACAGCGATATTATTTTAGCTACCTGCTTGATCAGAATTCAACCATGGCAAATGCTTTTGGAGCCGACCGTACCCCGGAAGTGTTCCTGTTTAACAAAGATGGGAAACTGGTCTATCATGGCGCCATTGATGACAATTCAAACGGGCCCGACCAGGTTACCCGTAAGCATGCTATCATTGCGATTGATGAAATGGTGGCAGGCAGAGAGGTATCCATGAAAGAAACCCGCTCAGTGGGCTGTACGATCAAGAGACGCAGTTAACCGAACTTTCCAAGATAGTAGATATCCTGCCGGTCTACCGGCAGGATTTTTTTTCTCCCCTATTTATAATTTTCTGAGATCACCCCGCTACCGGGCTCATTTCCGGCCATTTTGTTTATATCCCAGGCTTCTTTCCACAATAATTTTTTAACTTTTTTTATGGAACAACAGGCTGGCTGCATCAAAATGTTAAATCCTGTCCCACACTCCATTTTATCACTTTAAAAACCAGCTTATGACTACTCCAAAGGGGTCCTTAAGGACAAGAACAATCCTCAACCGTATGATCATTCTGAGTTTTATGGCGTTAGTCGGGTATTGCCTTGCTAAAGCGATATATAGCCAGAGTGTGATGGGCATTATACTCGCCCTGGTAAGCCTGGGTGCCGGTATTTATTTCCTGTACCTACTTGCAAAAGCCAATGAGGAGATGGAAAGGGAAAAAACAAAGGAAAGAGTCTAATTAGCCGCAGTGACGCGTAAACGGAGTCATAACACTGCGAGTAGCACTTTACCCAGTTTATAAACTATTATTAAGGAAAATGCTCCCTTTGGTTAAGGTTTGGTCATCATACCGTAAACCTAAGGTATACCTTTATTATACCCCTAATACACCCTTAATCTACCTCTAATATAGGCCGGGATATCACCGGGATATCTCCGGGATATGACCGGGATATCTCCGGGATATCGTAATTATAATTTTATCTATCCTACCCTACCCATATCAATTGAGAGGGTAATTTTCATTCTGTCTGAAAAACAAAACAGGGTCTAAAGTCCCTGATGAGTTGAGATCCGAATATTATTTTTTGGTATTTATTACCGGATAAAGACGGGAAAAAGAGGAAGAAATAGTTTATTCTGATTTTCCAAGTATAGCCATGATCTCTTTTTGCAAGCATTCCCTGGAAAGCTGATCCTCAAAAAATTTCCGGTAACCCGTTTTATTGTTTACAAAAAGACTGGCTGGAATAGCTCCCGACCAGGCACTGTCTATTTTGGGGCAGAAATAATCGGCATTGGATTCATTTAGCCAAACGATGGGCGAGGTGAATTTTCGTTTTGCAACAAAAGTTCTGATCTTAGCCGGATAATAGTCTTCCAGGTCAAGACTTACCAATAATAATTTCAGATTGTCTTTTGCATGTTTCTTCACTTCTTCCTGGAAATAAGGTATCTCTTCCACGCAGGGTTTGCAAAAGGTGGCCCAGAAAACGATGATCATTGGCGTTTTGCTTTCTGCAATAGTCTTTTGAAGCTCAGTAATCTTGATCTTTTTTATCTCCTGGCCAAAAACAAAACTACTTATCAAAAAAAACACAAGCAAAAGGAGTAATGTGCGCATTCAAATTTGATTATTGTTTTTTGGTTATTGAATATTATTACTCTACTCTTCGTCCTTCAGTTTCCATTCTTTTAGCAACTCCTTCTTCCCTCCACCATCCATTTCCAGCCGGTTGTAATGCCCCGCCAGGTTCTTTTGACGAAAGGCTTCATACAAACTTACCGCGCATGCCACGCTGATATTCAGCGACCGGATGATTCCTACCTGTGGAATAATAAAATTCCCATCCGATAAAGCCCGGATCTCATCACTCACCCCGCTATGCTCATTGCCAAAGACCAGTGCAATACTTTTGGTAAGGTCAAGCTGGTGTAAACTTACTGCATCACTGCTCAGATGGGTCGTTAAAATAGTTGAAAAGTGGCTTCTTAATGATGAAAAGCATTCATCCGCATTTTCAAACTGGTGCACCGTAAGCCATTTGGAAGCACTGGAAGAACTCTTTGCACCCCATTTCTTATGGCGGGGAATTTTTGTATTCAGAATATAGATATTCTGCACACCCACGGCATCACAGGTCCGCATAACAGCAGAAATATTATGAGGGTCGGAAACATTCTCCAGTACCACCGTTATATCCTGTTGTCGCCTGGCAAGCACCCTGGTGAGTTTCTCTATTCGTTCAGGGGTCATTGAATCAGAAGTTGTTAGCTTGCAAAACTCGTTAATTTAAGTATATTTATAGTTGGTGGAATCAATTATTATGATTGCCGGAAAGACGGGAAGCATGTTTTAATCCTTTTACCGCCTTTTCGTCTTCCCGGCTATAAATAATCCAATTTAAAATAGTCATATGAAATACTCTCCCGTTCAGAATTATATCAATGGAAAATTTGTGGATGCTTCCGGCAATAGGAAACTGGACGTTATCTCCCCACTTGACGGAAATTTGTTATCGACAGTTCCGATGTCTTCCTCAAAAGACCTGGATAATGCTGTGAAAGCGGCTAAGACAGCATTCAGGGTCTGGAGCAGAACACCAATTAAAGAAAGGGTCCAGGTCTTTTTTCGATATAAGAGCTTACTTGAAAAACACCTGAAAGAACTTTCTGAGCTGGTGCAGGAAGAAAATGGCAAGACCTATACGGAGGCCACCGCCGAAGTAGAAAAAAGCATTGAATTGACCGAATTTGCCTGTTCTCTCCCACAATTGGTTACAGGCGAAATACTGGAAGTAAGCAGGGGTGTTGAATGCAGAACAGAGCATGTGCCGCTGGGAGTTGTATCCTCGATCGTTCCTTTTAATTTTCCGAGCATGGTCCCGAACTGGACCTTACCCAATGCGATCGCTTTAGGGAATTGCATGATCATGAAACCTTCGGAAAAAGTTCCCCTGAGTTGCGGCCGATTGGCTGAATTATTAAAAGAAGCAGGTCTCCCCGACGGCGTGTTTAATATAGTGCATGGCGACGTAGAGATCGTGGATGCTATTTGTGACCACCCGGGTATTGAAGCAGTATCATTTGTGGGCTCTACCAAAGTTGCAAAACTTGTTTACCAGCGGGCAACTCAACACTATAAAAGATGCCTGGCTTTGGGAGGCGCTAAAAACCACCTGATGGTACTCCCGGATGCTATTCCCGGGATGACCGCGCAAAATGTGGCCGCGAGCATGAGCGGTTGCGCAGGACAACGTTGCATGGCCGCCAGCGCCATGATCGGTGTGGGAAATGTGGACAAGATCATTGATAAAATATGTGAAGAAGCCAGGAAGATCATACCGGGAGAGAATCTTGGCGCCGTGATCAATAAAGCCTCCCAGGAGCGGATCGAAAAATATATTACAGAAGCGGAGCAGCAGGGAGCAAAGATCCTTGTGGATGGCCGTAATACAAAAGTGAATGGTAAAGAAAAGGGCACCTATGTCGGACCTACCGTGATTGATCATGTAACACCCGGAATGGCTGTAGCCACCGAAGAGATCTTTGGTCCTGTCATTTCTATCATGCGAACCAATACCGTTGACGAAGCATTAGCGATCGAAAATGCAAACCCTTATGGAAACGCAGCATCAGTATTTACACAGAATGGTGGTATGGCCAGGTATATTATTGAACATGCCAATGCCGGTATGATCGGTGTGAATATCGGCGTACCGGTACCCAGAGAGCCATTCAGTTTTGGAGGATGGAATGAAAGTAAGTTTGGGGTGGGTGATATAACAGGGAAGAGTTCAATAGAGTTTTGGACGAAGCTAAAGAAGTCCACTACGAAGTGGAATCCGGAGGCGGGGGTGAATTGGATGAGTTAACTGTTCGATCAATGAAAAAAATAGTTTGTCTGCTTTGTTTATTATCATGTGCTGCTCTTTCAGGTGCACAAGATTACTCAGTCAAACCGGCATTCAGCGTCATAATGGATTCCAGTAAAGGGCCTTTAATGATCAGGCAATGTTCAAGAGAGCATCCAACGAATGTAACAGGCTTTTGGAATATTTCGCCTGAGCAGATAAAAGTGCTTGAAAAGAATTATAAAAAACTATTAGCCGTAAGAATCCATGATGGCTTTGGTAATACGAGAGTATATAATTTGAGTAAATATGTTTATCAATACATGGGGCTTACGATTGATGGTGAAAAGTATATTTATATCAATGCATCAGGTGGCTTCATAGGCGGGGACAAAAATAATTGGAAAGAAAACCCGGTGGTGGTTTGTGACGGTGGAGCAGGTTATTGGGGTGTATTATTCAATCTGAATAAATTAAAGTTCAGCCAGCTGGCATTCGATGGTAATATTTGATAATTTATCAAAAAAAATAACGAAACTACTATGTCAACAAAAACAATCTCCAATCCATCAGACTCTAAAACCCCTCCTTCGGAGGGGCTTGGGGAGGCTATCATCCAGGACAATCTCGACTACACATTATTCTCCTGGAGCAAACAAAAAGGCATTTCCCCAATAGCTGTTAAATACGGCAAAGGTGTTTACCTCTACGATTATGATGGGAGAAAATATATCGACTTTTCTTCGGGACTGATGAATGTGAATATCGGTCACGGTAATCAACGGATAACAGAAGCCGTCGTAAAACAGATGCAGGAAGTCAGTTATATAACACCTAGTTGTGTTACCCGGGTTCGTGGTGAACTGGGAAAGAAACTGGCGGAGATATGTCCCGGCGACCTGAACAAGGCATTCTTCACTTTGTGCGGCGCGACCTCCATTGAAAATGGGTTAAAACTGGCAAGGCTTTATACGGGCCGTCATAAAATACTGACCCGGTATCAATCCTATCACGGAGCATCCTATGGAGCCATGTCGGCAAGTGGCGATCCGCGAAAGTTAACAATGGATGCACAACAGTCTCCCAATTTTGTTCATTTCGATCTGCCCTATTTATATCGCTGGGAATATGGCGAAGAGAATTTATTAAAGGAATCAATCGCCAGTCTCGAAAGAGTTATTGCTTATGAAGGTCCTGCTAATATTGCTGCCATTTTATTAGAAGGTGAATCGGGTTCCTCCGGTTGTTTGAAATATCCGGTTGGGTATTTAAAAGCGGTAAGAGAAATCTGTACTAAACATGGCATCTTATTGATCATGGATGAAGTGATGAGTGGTTTTGGACGAACTGGCAAATGGTTTGGTTTTCAAAATCACGGAATCGTTCCCGATATGATCGCTATGGCGAAGGGCCTTACCTGTGGGTACCTGCCATTTGGTTGCCTGATGGTATCCGATAAAATTGCTTCTAAATATGATGATACTGTTTTGT
>JADGPW010000190.1 GCA_017882265.1 Chitinophagaceae bacterium
GTCCGGAAGTCGGAAAGTTCCCAAGTCCCAAAGAAAGATTCGGATAAATGAATGGTCTTTACTGACTTTCCGACTCCTGGCTATATATTCCTATTCAATTAAGTTTCAACCCGGTCAGGCCATCCATTTCTTATTATGATTAAGGTCAATAATTATCCTGATGCAGGTCAACCGGAAAACTTAGCCAGAAATATAGATTTGTAAGCTAGTGGTTTCCAATTTCATTGGAGGGGAATTCCTATTATCAACTTTATTGAGATATAAAATGCCCGGAACAATATTAAAAGGGTAGGGGAAATATGTTTTTAAAAACTTTTGAAATAACGCTCCAGACGCCGGTCACGGATATCGTATCGCATGATTACCGTGCCGCCGAGGTATTCCAGAAATACGGGATCGGGTTTTGCTGCGGCGGAAAATGGCCGCTGGAAACTGCCTGTTTGATGAAAGGGGTTAACCCGGAGCAACTGATAAAAGAATTGCAGAAAGCTACCCGGAGTATCCAGGTGCCGCCCTCCTTACCTTTTAGTGACTGGAGCTTTGATTTTTTACTGAATTATATTGTCAATATTCACCATTACTATATCCGTAAGACCCTTCCGAAATTAGGCGTTCAACTGGATCTTTTTGTCGGGGAGCACCTGGTGAAATATCCAGGGCTATCGGGGATCCAGGCGACGTTACGAAAATTAGAAAAAGAGATATTGCCGCATATCGATCTGGAAGAAGAAGTGATCTTTCCCTATATCCGGCGTATCGCGCATGCCTATAACAGTAAGGAACCTTATGCCGCTTTGCTGGTCAAGACCCTTCGTAAACCGGTTGACCTGGTGATGCAACATGAACTTGCCCTGGTTTCAGCTTCTATTGATTCATTCAGGGAACTGACGGATCATTACCGGCCACCCGTGAAAGCCTGCGCGAGTCACAAGGTTCTCTGGGCAAAATTTAAAGAGCTTGATAACGATCTTACCCAGCATATGTTTCTTGAAAATGATATCCTTTTCCCAAAGGCGCTCGCCGTTGAAAAAGAATTATTGTCGAAGCAGGAGTAAGTTATCGCCCAGAGATAAAGGAGTACACAGAGTATATCCGATAATTAACAAATCTCTTTTTCCTCTTTCATCTCTGCGCGACAATTCTCATTTGTACTCCCTCGAATAAGCTCCTTCGCCCTGTTCATTTTTTGCCTATTTTTATAGGTTAGAGAAAGAACAATAATGAAGGCAGATCCCACTCATCTTACATCCTTATTTGAAAATGCCACGGAGGGGATCATCCTGACGAATGGTGGCGGTAATATTATCATGGTCAACCCTGCCGCTGAACAAATGTTCGGGTTCAACGCGGATGAGCTCATCAACAGACCGATTGAAGTACTGATCCCCGATCGGGTAAGACCTCACCACCACGCCCTTCGGGAAGGGTTTTACCGGAAACCCTCCAACCGGGTGATGGGGCAGGGTCGCGACCTGTATGGGAAACGCAAAGACGGCTCGGATATTCCCGTGGAAGTGAGCCTTAGCTTTTACAGGATAGAGGAAGAACTGTTTACCATCGCTTTTATCGTGGATATTACCCAGCGTAAAAAGATCGAACAGAATATGCTGATACAGCAGAATGAGCTGGAGAAGATGACCGATACCATGCGAAAACTGAATACAGAGCTGGAAGTGAAGGTGGAGGAAAGAACCCTGATCCTGAAAGAAGCTTTGCAAAAACTGGAAGAGTCCCAGATAGATCTGAGTGAGGCGCTGGATAAGGAAAGACAACTCAGCGAGATCAAAAGCCGTTTTGTTTCCATGGCTTCGCACGAATTCCGCACCCCGCTGAGTACCGTACTTTCTTCGGCTTCCTTACTTTCCAAATACACAAAAACCGAGGAACAGGATAAAAGGAACCGTCATATTGAAAAGATCAGGAACTCCGTCAAACACCTCAATGATATCCTGGAAGATTTCCTGTCGCTGGGTAAACTGGATGAAGGCAAAGTAGGGGCTCATTTTGCTGAACTGGACCTGGAAGAAATCCTGCAGGATGTGGTCGATGAAATGAGGGGGCTGATGAAAAAGGATCAAAGCATTATCTTTGAACATTCAGGAGATACGAGGATCATCTCGGATAAAAAATTATTAAAGAATATCATTATCAACCTGATCAGTAACGCGATCAAGTTTTCGCCGGAAGAAAGTATCATTGAATTAACCTGTCACAGCAGTAATGGGACGACCCTGATCACTTTAAAAGACAGGGGGGTTGGCATTTCAGAAGAGGACCAGCAACATCTTTTCACCAGTTTTTTCCGGGGAAAGAATGTGATCAATATACCGGGAACCGGGCTGGGACTCCATATTGTAAAAAGATACATGGACATGCTGGACGGAACGATCGGTTTAGAAAGTAAAATAAACAAAGGCACTACCTTTTATATTTCCATTCCCTCAATAAATAATAACGAATCAACATGAAATCTATATTAGTGATCGATGATAATGCCGATATCCGGGAAAACACTGCCGAAATACTCGAACTGGGCGGGTATAAAGTGCTGACGGCAGAAAACGGGAAAAAAGGAGTGGACCTGGCACTCAAAGAAAAACCCGATGTGATCGTATGTGATATCATGATGCCCGAGCTGGACGGTTATGGGGTGCTGCACCTGGTGAGAAAAAATGCAGCCATGCAGAACACTCCCTTTATTTTTCTGACGGCCAAGACCGAACGGAGTGATTTCCGCAAAGGGATGGAGATGGGAGCCGATGATTATATCACCAAACCCTTCGAGGATATTGAATTACTGAACGCCGTGGAGATGCGTTTAAGAAAAATGGAGATCCTGGATCAGCACTACGCCGCCGGCGTCCCGGGGATCAACCAGTTCATCAAAGATGTCAAAGATTCAGGCCTGATGAAGCACCTGGCGGATATGTATGAAGTGGAGACCTACAATAAAAAACAGGCGCTGTACCAGGAAGGGAAACGCCCCCGGTATTTATTTTATGTTTTATCGGGAAAGATCAAGGGATTCAAATCGCACGAAGATGGCAAGGAATATATCACTGATCTTTTTACCAACGGGGACTTTATCGGTTATTCCGCGATCATTGAGGACAAATATTATGATGACAGCGCGGTCGTACTTGAAACGGCCGACATCATGCAGATACCAAAGGATGATTTCCAGCAAATGATCTATAACGATATCAGTATCGCTACCAAATTCATACGATTGATCACGCAGAATGTAAAAGAAAAAGAGGAGCGTTTACTGAACCTTGCTTATAGTTCCCTGCGCAAACGGGTGGCCAAAGCGCTGCTGGATATTCATGCCAAATTCAATGCGGGTAGTGATGGAAAACTCATCGAGATATCGCGGGATGATATTGCCCATTATATAGGCACTGCTACCGAATCACTGATCAGGACACTAAGCGACTTCAAAGCGGAAAAACTGATCGAGATAAAAGACGGGAAGATCATTATCTCCAATCCCGATAAGCTGAGTAATATGCTTTATTAGGTTTATCGCAGAGGGCGGGGAGGCGCGGAGACGCTGAGAACAATTGACAATTGACAATAGGCAAGAAGACAGCACTACAGATCAATTGTCTATTGTCTATTGCCTATTACTCTCAGCGTCTCTGCATCTCTGCGCCTCTGCGATTAAATACTACGCGGATATCGTTACTGATTGACATCATTGCTTTTATTGACACCTATCACGGTTTGAGAATATTTTTTGGAGAAATTTTGGTGTAAAAATAAAAGCCATGCGTACGATATTTACATTCATCATTGCGCTATCACTTTCTTCTCCGGCCTTTTCACAGAACCTGGTAGCTTATTATCCATTTAACGGGGATGCACAGGATCAAAGCGGCCATGCCATCAACCCCACCTATATTGGAAGCGGTGTTACCCTAACCACTGACCGCTTTGGAGTCGCCAATAAAGCTTACAATTTTGACGGGGCGGCCGGTTCGTATATGCGAATGCCTGCGGATGCTTTGCCAACAGGTAACAGAACAGTATCTCTTTGGTTCAATGCTTCTTCTGTTACCAACAAGCCCTTACTCCTGGGTTATGGCGGCCAGGGATATTTAGGTTATGGTACCTCATTTGTAATGGGGTTGAATATTTCAGGTTGCGGTTGTTACCAGACACAGGCACATTATCATACCAATGAGGTGAGTTATAATTACTCTACCGACCCGGTGAATGAATGGACCCATTGGGTAGTGACTATTAGTGGTAACAACACGAAGATGTATGTGAATGGTAACCTGGTAACGAATGCGCCGGGCTCCTTCACCAGTAATACTTTTGTCACGGGTACCGCCCTGGCTATTGGGGTAAATGTTGATCCTTCAGGTGTTGCGCCTTTTACCGATCCAAATGGAGGCTACTTACAGGGAAAACTGGATGATATCCGCATTTACGATGATGCCATGACGGACGCGCAGGTACAGGCTTTATACCATAGCGAGGCCCCGGGGCTGGTTGCTTATTATCCTTTTAATGGCAATGAAAATGATGAAAGCGGCAACTCTATTAATCCTTTATATAATGGTGCGGTATTAACTACGGATCGCTTTGGTAATCCAAACAGTGCTTATTATTTTGATGGCACCCTTAATAGTTATATGAAAATACCGGCAGATCAGTTGCCCACTGCCAACCGGACCATATCATTCTGGTTTAATGCAGATGAGGTTGCCAGTGGTCCTACTCTATTATCCTATGGAGGCGATGGAAGTTGCGGGGCCAGCACCTTTCTTATGGGATTGAATGTAACAGGGCTGGGAGGTTATGTTTGTGAAGGACACTGTAATGTGAACCGGTCGGTGTATCCTTATTCCACGCCACCTGTTAATGCCTGGCATCATTGGACTGTATCGGTTAACGGCAGTATTATAAAAATGTACCTGGATGGAACCCTTGTGCAAACGGATAATGTGTACTCAGGGGCCACTTTTGTTTCCGGGAGGTTTGCGGTGTTCGGAGCCCTCATGTATATCGATGGAGCGGGTCCCTATACAGGATATTTTAAAGGCAAAATGGATGAGATCCGTATTTACAATAATGTGCTGACCGATGGACAGGTATCAGCTTTATATACAAGTGAAGCGAATATAATAATGCCCAACCTGTTAGCCTACTTACCGATGAACGGGAATGCGAATGATATGAGTGGTAATCTTTATAATGGGATAGTTACCAATGCTTCCCTGGCAACTGATAAATATGACAATACTAATTCGGCCTATTCATTTTCCGGTGGCCTTGGAAGGATCGAATTATCCAATACTTCTTCGCTGAGTTTTTTGAACAGCAGTTTTTCTTTAAGTGCATGGGTCAGATATTCCTCGAACACCGGCAGCCCGCAGGTGATATTGGGTAAACATTATTGTAGTACATCTGATGGTTATATGCTGGGTGTATTGAATAATCAATTATTCTTTTGGGTGTCAAACGGAAGTTTTGATCCCTTACTGTCTGCCGATCTTAATAATGATAACAAATGGCACCAGCTCACCGGAGTATATGATAATGCAGCTCAACAACAATACCTGTATGTAGATGGAGTATTAAAGGGCAGCAAAAGCATCCTGTATAATTCACCGGCAGCATCCGGAGCCAATATTACAGTTGGCGAGCCATTCAATTCCTGCGGCGTTGTTTTTAATGGCAGCATTGATGAAGTTAAAATTTACGGCGCCCCCCTGGATGCCAAACAGGCATTGGCTTTATACCAGGAAAACAGGGGCAGCGGGAATGCGTTACACTTTAACGGGATCAATGGAAAACTGAATGTAGGTAATACAGGTTGGGAACAAAACAACTTTACTTTTGAAGCCTGGATAAAACCCGACAACAGCAGTAACCGGCATACCCTTATTAGTCCGTCGGGTGATCAGGGTCTGGGGATTCTTTTAGACGATTCTGTTGACTATAATAATTCCCAGACTATATCGCTTTTAGACGGCGGAGCATGGGTTCCTTTCTGTACGATTTATCAACCGGTAGATGGCAAATGGCACTATATTGCATTAACATACCAGGCAGGCAATATGGTACAAGTCTATTGGGATGGCTTGCTGGTACCAAGTTCTGCTGCTTCACCATTTAATTATTTGGGCGCCACATATTATTTAGGCGCCAGTGATGATTCCCTTCATTTTAAAGGGTCCATGGATGAGTTGAGATTCTGGAATACTGTTCTTACCCAAAGCCAGATACGGGAATGGATGAACAGGAAGATCACTCCTGATCATGAGGCGTATGCCAACCTGGTACACTATTACAATTTTAATGAAACAAATGCTAACCACGTATATGATCTGATCAATGCTTCCAATGGGTTGCTGATCGATGCCCCGGCCTGGATAAGTTCCGGCGCCCCGATTGGCGATGGCAGTGCATTCGATTTTATCAATGCAGTCAAATCCGCCACCCTGGTATTAGCCAGCGGTGAAAGCTTTACCGCTACCGAAAACACAATCCCGACAGGAACCAATATCGTTCCACCCGGAAGTATCTGTGTATATGTAGTGAAAGATGCTCCGGTCATACTTACAGGTACATTAGGCGTCGGCGGAAATGATCACTATTTTGGTGTACATAAATCCGGAGGTTTCACCCCACAGTATACCGCCGTGTATAATTACACGGGTAATGCATTAGTGTCTCCGTCTACGGAACCTTCCCTGGAATTATTTAAACGTACTGATAATAGCGCCATTACCTGGGAAAATAGCGGTGCTGACCTCGATATTGAGGCCAATACCTTAACCGCGACGGGGCAAAGCACCGAATATATATTAGGTTCTTCCGGGTTTAGCCTTCCGGTAAGTTTACTCAACCTTCAGGCACGCAAACTAAATGCAGCCATTGTACAACTTAGCTGGCAGACGGCGACCGAAACGAATAACCGCGGTTTTGAATTGCAGCACAGTTTTGATGGCAGCTATTTTACCGATCTGCAATTTGTGAATGGTGCGTTGAATTCAACGGAGCTGCAGCGATACCAGTTAACAGATGCACCGGGCCGGTATGGAAGAGTGTATTACAGGTTAAAACAAATTGACCTGGATGATCATAGCCGGTTTTCTGAGATCGTTAGTGTACTATTTTACAAATCGGGGATCATTAGGATATACCCAAACCCTGCCCAGACCATGGTAACCCTGGAAGGAATTGATAACTACCGCAGGATACAAATGCTGGATGCGGAAGGAAAACAGGTGAAGGATGTATATATCAATGCCCAATATCAGGTTACGATCAGCCTTGACGGATTAAGGAGTGGTATGTACCTGCTACGATTAGTGAATGGGCATGACACGCAAACGTTTAAATTATTTATACGTAATTAAAACTTGTTATTTGCCGGGAGGACGGGAAGTGGCTGCTGCCGCATCACTGCTTCAGCTGCGAAGCAGCCCTTCCCGTCTTCCCGGCAATTAATTCTAACAAAAATCAGAATAGTTTCTGACCACCATCACCATCTCCGGGAAATTAAAGGATAAATTTTGCACAAATAAACAATTATGAAAAAGCTGATTAATATTATTATGGGCGTTTTGATGTGTTTACTACTTGGAGCTGCATCGACCCCTGTAAATGCACAAACGGTTATCCAGGGAACCTGGGCCACACAGGCGAATGACTATAAAGGAAACATAGGTCAACAGTACACGTTTTATTTTCCTCCCGGTGGCACGATCTCCAGTCGCTTATGGGGTACTGATCTTTATACGTTTGACTGTTCCATAGCCAGCGCTGCCGTGCATGCGGGATTAATTACAACCCAGAAAGGCGGCACCGTGACCATTGAGATCCGTGCCGGGCAGTCATCGTATAAAGGAAGCACCCGTTATGGAGTTACCAGCAATGACTGGGGATCATTTGATGGCAGTTTTGTTTTTGTTTCAGGAAATACGGGCCCCATCACACCGACTTCAACCATTATCAATGGAACATGGGGTACACAGGCCGATGATTATAATGGGCAATCCGGACAACGATTCACTTTTTATTTTCCGCCGGGTGGAACGATATCCAACCGGGTTTGGGGAACAGATCTATATACTACCGACTGTTCCATTGCCAGTGCCGCTGTGCATGCGGGATTAATTACCCCTCAAAGAGGGGGTACTGTGACCATTGAGATTCGTGTGGGGCAGTCATCATACAAAGGAAGCACCCGTAATGGCGTTACCAGCAAGGATTGGGGAGCATTTGCCAGTAGTTTTGTTTTTGTGGCTGGGGAACCCGTAACGACAAACCCTAATTCAACTGTTATCAATGGAACATGGGCTACACAGGCTAATGATTACAAAGGGAATATCGGTCAGCGATATACTTTTTACTTTCCGGCGGGTGGAACTATTTCCGAAAGGGTATGGGGTACCGATATGTATACCTATGATTGTTCGATTGCCAGCGCCGCGGTTCATGCAGGACTGATTAGCGCCCGAAATGGAGGTACTGTCACCATTGAAATAAAACCCGGTCAATCTTCCTATACCGGCAGCACCCGCAACGGGGTGACCAGTAAAGATTGGGGACCTTTTGAAGCCAGTTTTATTTTTATACGGCAATAAGGAGAGGAATTCAGGAGCGGTAAAAATAGTTAAACAGACAATCTATTCATCTTCAGTAGAAATGAAAGTTGTGAAGGCTTCCTTCGTAATGGAAGCTTTCCTATTTTACATGGGAATGATGAACAGGCCAACAAATGCCGATCAATCGTTCTAAATAGTTCATCAGAACTGGAAGGCAGGATATACCAAGTGTTCATGCCAGCCATTTACCCTTCAATTGATAAGCAATCAGGATGATAAGCAATCCCATACCGAGGTATAAAAAATGGAGCCAATGAGCAGTATGAATCAGTATTATTTGAATGATTATCCACCCACAGATCACTAAGCCGCCTGCGAGGGCCCAGTTATAACGATTGGACTGACGCTGTAAAATAAAAAAGACCGCAAGAAGATTGACTCCGCCTACAATCAGTGTCAACAGTATTCCCGGTACCAGGAAACTTGTAAATGAGGTTCCTTCCAGCAGGCTAAGGGGTAAATTCAGGATGGAGCCATCAGGCCGGCTTATCATAAACAAACCGGACAGAATACTTGTAACTGCAATAATAGATACCAGTATAAAAAGTAGTGATTTCATCGTTATTCCGATCTTGTGTATAATCCAACCAGTTCGCCAAAAGCTATAATATGTTCACTCATCGCTTTTTCCAATTGCGATTTGGTGGCCAGGACGGGCAGGTCCAGCAATGCATCCAATGCATATACTTTAAAGAAATAACGATGGATGCCTGACGGGGGACAGGGACCTCCATAATGATGTTGCAGGAAATCGTTGAAGCCTTCAATGCCATGGACTTCGTTTTCTTTGATATGATGCGTAACGGGGATATTCCAGACCATCCAATGCACCCATGTCTTGCCCGGGGCATCGGGGTCATCCACAATCAATACCAGGCATTTGGCTTCTTCAGGAATATTTTCAATATCCAGCGGCGGATTGATATTCCGGCCATCGCAGGTATATTTAATTGGGATCAATCCTTCATGGGGAAAAGCCCTGGACGTGAATTTCAGTGGCCTGAAATCCGCCACTCTGGTAGCTTCGGGGTGTTTGGCAGCGTTGTTCATATTATTTTATTTCAGGACTCTTACCTGAAGGTAATAATTCATACAGGGGGCGATCCGGCCAGATCTTCATTGGTAACAGCCCACGGTTTTCTTTGTTATTGATCGGTTCGTCCGGGACCACCAGTGGATTCGGCTCCGTGTGTTTTTCTGGGGAAGGAATTCCGCGGGCGCCTGTTTTCTTTTTCTTCGACATATAAAGGTTTCAATATTTTAATGATCCATTACACTCCAAACGGGTAGGTCTCCGGCACCTGGTGACCATCCGGCTCAATATGCAACGGATGTAATGCCTTTGTTTCATCCAGGTATATAAATGCATCATAACGTAACGGTAATATTGAAGGCACATAATTCCCGTATTGTTCAAGTTGCGGATGATACACTACACCAATGGCCCGGTGACCGATATGATTTTCCATGAACATATCATTCATTGCAAAATCTTCCATTAACAATAATTTGTTTTCCTTACCGGACCGGTGTAATAAATATTCCCAACTTCCTGTTTCTGCTTCGGGCATATGCATTGCCTGCATCCTTGCCCCCCAGCTTTTGCCCGCCATCACTGTTCCTTTGTAGGAACCAAGCCCTACCAATACAATGCCTTTATCGGGGTGCTGCATTCTTGCCAGTTCACCTATATTGAACATTCCTTCACCCGCCATATCCGTGGCCCTTGCATCGCCAATATGGGTATTATGTTCCCAAACAATAACCTTTGATTTTTCTCCATGGAATTTTAATAAACGATCCAGGGTATCGGCCATATGCCTGTCACGCACATTCCAGCTATGCGATCCGCCCCTGATCATAGCCCGGTAGTATTTTTCTGCATTTACGGTAACCAGGGCGTTTTGTTCGGCGCTGAAAACATTTTCGTGATCGGTATTATAGGTGGGTAGTTTTTTTTGTATTTCTTTCAGCAGGCGCACCACTTTATTTTCACATATTTCCGGAACAAATTGCGATGCTCTTGCATAGGATTGTCCTTCATCCTTTTTATAAGGTTCAAAACAGGTAAATGCTTCCTGGGCTACTTTTAAAGCAGCCAGGTCTGTTTTTTTTAAATATTGCATGATACTCTCCATGCTTTCCCAGAGGCTATACACATCCAGGCCATAGAACCCGGCCTTTTTATTGGCCGGCAAACCGGTATTATGTTGTTGCAACCAGTTGGCGAGGGCCACGATCTCCCAGTTGGCCCACATCCAGGTCGGCCAGCGGTTAAAAGAATGTAATACATCAAAGGCGGTTTTATTATTCCTGTCATATCCTTTTACAAAACGGTTGAGCCTGTAACAATCGGGCCAGTCGCCTTCTACTGCGATAAAATTGAATTCCTTTTCTTCGATCAACCGCTTTGTGATATGTGCTCTCCATGTATAATATTCATGGGTGCCATGGCTGGCTTCTCCCAGCATCACGATCCGCGCATTGCCGATAAGGTCAAACAATGGTTGCAAATCTGCCTTGTTTTGCAATGGATAAGACACCCGTTTAATGAAGCTAATGGCTTTTGGCTCATCCAAAATAACTTCTTTTGTAAAATAACGTGACATGATTTCCCCTTTAGTTTAATAAGTCCAAC
>JADGPW010000191.1 GCA_017882265.1 Chitinophagaceae bacterium
ATGGAGACCGGAGACAGGATCGAGATCCTAACACCTGCTTTTTCGGCTTCAGACAGGTTTTTACTAACAGGCAATTATGGGTTGGCCGACACGGCGAAGATCAAAATCGTTCAGCAGCAAACTTCAGGCAGTGAATAAATTTTTTATCGCATATAAGAACCCGTTGACTGTCGTTCTTTCGCTCATCATCATGGGCGGCATATTTGTATACGGTAAATTACAGACTTCGCTTTTTCCAGAGATCACTTTTCCCAAGATCAAAGTGATAGCTGAAGCAGGTCTGCAACCGGTTGATAAAATGATGGTCACCGTTACTAAACCCCTGGAAGCAGCCATCAAGCAGGTCCCCGATCTGCAAATGATACGCAGTACCACCAGTCGCGGCAGTTGCGAGATATCGGCTTTTATGAACTGGAACAGTAATATTGATATCAACCAGCAGCATATTGAATCAAGGATCAGCGAGATAAGAAATCTTTTACCGCCCGACGTGGACATCACCGTCGCCAAAATGAATCCTTCCATTTTACCGGTCATGGGTTATTCATTGGAAAGCCATACCCTTTCACCCATTGAATTAAAACAGTTGGCTATTTACACAGTGAAACCCTTTCTCTCGCAGGTGGCAGGTGTTTCAGAAATAAGAATTATCGGGGGGCGTAACAAGGAATATTGGCTGCAACTGGACGTGCAGAAAATGAGCACGCTCTCTATTACACCCGATCTCATTAACACGGCCCTGGGTCAAACCAATTTCATTAAATCAAATGGTTTTTTATCGGATTATCGCTATTTATACCTGACGGTAACGGACGCTACGGTTCACAATAAAGATGAACTGGAGAAAATGGTGATCAAAAATGACGGGAAACGGATCGTACAGCTAAAGGATATTGCCAGCGTGGATGTAAAAGAAGGAATAGAATACATCAAGATCAATGCGAATGGTAAAGATGGCTTACTGATCGCAGTGGTCAAGCAGCCCAACACCAACCTGGTGGATCTGTCAAAAGAGATGAAGGCAAAGATCGAAGATCTTAAAAAGATCCTGCCGAAGGATGTATTCATCAAACCTTATTATATACAGGCTGATTTTGTTAATGATTCAGTAAAAAGTGTAACCGATAGCCTGTGGATCGGGCTTATACTCGCCATTATTGTAGCCATCATTTTTCTCAGGTCCCTGAAAGCAAGTACCACTATCCTGATCACTATTCCTATCACCCTTTTCCTTACCCTTATTGTCTTATACGCAATAGGGTACACCTTCAATATAATGACCCTGGGTGCTATCGCTGCGGCCATCGGGTTGATCATAGATGATGCGATCGTAGTGGTAGAACAGATCCATCGAACGCATGAGGAATTCCCGGAAGAACCTTCTTCCTCGCTGGTACAAAAAGCGATCCGTTACCTTTTTCCAGCTATGGTGGGTTCTTCGATGAGCACCATCGTCATCTTTATTCCCTTTCTATTGATGACGGGTGTAGCAGGCTCTTATTTCAGCGTCATGACCAATACTATGATCATTACGCTGGTTTGCTCCTTTTTTGTAACCTGGATCGGATTGCCTGTTGTTTACTTATTGCTTTCAAAGAAGAAAAGCAATAAAAAAACAAATCTAAAAGAAAAATCTGTTTCTGTTAAAAAACAGAAATGGGTTTATTTCTTCATTTTAAGGCCTTTTATCAGTTTAGGGATCATTGCTTCTTTGGTTGTGGCTATTGTATTGATATTGCCAAATTTGCAAACAGGTTTTTTACCCGAGATGGATGAAGGAAGTATTGTACTTGACTATTGGTCACCACCCGGCACTTCCGTAGAAGAAACAGACAGGATGCTCAGAGAAGCGGAAAAAATAATCACCGCTGTTCCGGAGGTGGAGGCCTATTCAAGAAGAACCGGAACGGAAATGGGATTTTTTATTACCGAACCAAACCGGGGTGATTACCTGATACAGTTAAAAAAGAAAAGACATAAGACGACAGACCAGGTAATTGAAGATATCCGACAAAAAATTGAAAGCACTCAGCCGGCTCTTCGCATTGATTTCGGCCAGGTGATAGGTGATATGCTTGGCGACCTGATGGCCTCTGTTCAGCCTGTTGAAATAAAGATCTTCGGAGACAATCAAAAAAAACTGCATGAATTATCCACTCAGGCGGCCGGTATTGTAAACAGTGTAAAAGGAACGGCTGATGTGTTTAATGGTATAGTCATTGCCGGGCCATCCGTTAGCATTCAACCTGATTATGCAAAGCTTGCCCAATACGGTATTACTCCTGCCAACCTGCAGTACCAGTTACAAACTGCTCTTCAAGGAAATATCGTTGGCAACCTGTTTGAGCGAGAACAGTATTCTGTTATTCGTCTTGTATATCCCGGAAACAGGAAACTGAATATAGCAGATGTCAATAACCTCCAGATCTTTCTGCCGGGAGGTGGATTAAAACCGATCTCTCAATTAGCAAGTGTTACTATCAATCCGGGCGATGCCGAAATTCAGCGGGAAAACCTGCAATCCATGGGAGTGGTGACCGGAAGATTAGAGAGCCGTGATCTCGGAACGGTGATGAAAGAAATAAAACAAAAAATCACTTCCCAACTTATCCTACCCCCGGGTTATCATGTGGAATATGGTGGTTCGTATGCTGAACAGCAGAAATCTTTTAAAGAGCTTTTAATGATATTAATCGCCGCAAGTCTGCTGGTCTTTTCAGTGATCCTGTTCTTATTCAAAAAGGTTAAAGTGGCGGTGCTTATTTTATTGATCGCGATATTAGGAATCGCTGGCAGTTACCTGGCTCTTTATCTTACGCATACGCCTCTGAATGTAGGCAGTTATACCGGCCTGATCATGATTGTGGGCATCATAGGGGAAAATGCCATTTTCACATTCCTTCAGTTCAATGAATCCCTTCATGAAAAAAGTGTGGATGATTCCATTGTGTATGCTATTTCCACAAGGCTGCGGCCAAAATTGATGACAGCACTGGGGGCCATCATTGCCCTGATGCCCCTGGCCCTGGGTATCGGCGCCGGGGCACAACTACATCAACCATTGGCCATTTCAGTCATTGGCGGATTCATTATTGCCTTACCGCTGTTGCTGATCGTTCTACCCAGCATGTTAAGATTGTTGTATCAAAAATGGAAACCGGAAAATCCAACAGAGTAAATAGGAAGTATCCCTGTATCAAATTTTATAATAATAGAGTCAGGACTCCCAACCATTATCATCTCCTGGTACATCTATCCGGTATATATAATTTGTTTACCCGGCTGCACAATTGCCTTTGGTGAATAGTTTACAATATGCATATTTTGTTTAGATTCGTTATTATTTGGTTAAATGGAAAGAAATTATATTAAAGTTTTATTCTTTTCGTTAACTATGACCTTCATATCCCTTCCATGCGCCACCTATTAATCTTATTTCTTATTGCGGGAACAGGCCGTCTTTATTCACAGACATCAGATTCTACACTGCATCCCCGGAATCTGTCTCCGGCAAATAATGAAGCACAAGCAAAGGTTTTGAAAACAAATTCAGGCCCTGGGCTAACATTCAAAAGGATGATTGTTCCTTTATCCTTTATTACTTATGGTGCTATTTCACAGTCAAATGAAGATCTTAAAGACTTTGATAACAACATCAAGAAATTAGTAAGAAAGGATGCAGATTTTCATACTCCCGTTGATAATTATCTGCAATATGCCCCGGGTCTTGCCGTGTATGCATTAAATGCCGTGGGTATAAAAGGCGAGCACAATTTCCGGGACAGGACGATGATATATCTTCTCTCCAACGTTATGATGGGAATAACCGTTCAATCCATTAAAAAGATCACAAAGGTTCAGCGTCCGGAAGGGTCCGGGACAAATGCATTTCCTTCCGGCCATACGGCTACAGCTTTTGCAGGGGCAGAGTTCCTGCGGCAGGAATATAAAGATGTTTCTCCCTGGTATGGCATTGCAGGATATGCAGCCGCAACGACAACAGGTATCATGCGTATGTACAATAACAAGCATTGGTTCAGGGACGTGGTGGCGGGAGCAGGTTTTGGTATTTTGTCAACCGAAGCCGCCTATTGGTTAGAACCTATTATTGCAAAAAAGATCTTTCGTAAAAAAACAGTTTATCATTATCCCTCCGGTTTATAAGTCATCTCCATTCAGAGTAGACTGAATAATGCATGATTTCCGGTCCGGCTTACAACGCAGATGGCCGGCCCTTCTTCCCTATCTTTGTCGTATGGAACAGCTATTACAGCAGATTGAAAGCTATAGAAAAGAGATGGAAGATTATCAGGCGACAGATCAGGCGGCTGTTGAAAACTTCCGAATAAAATATCTTGGCACCAAAGGAATAGTAAAGACAATTATGGGTGAAATGAGGAATGTGCCTGCGGATAAAAAGAAAGAATTAGGCCTAATAGTAAATGACTTTAAACTTTTCGCAGAAAATAAATATGAAAGTTTAAAAGCTACCAGCAACGAGCAACCCACATCCATTAACCACCCGGACCTTAGTCTTCCCGGTGATCTGCTTACTCCCGGCTCCCGTCATCCCGTTACATTAATGAAGAACAGGATCGTATCTATATTCAGACGACTGGGTTTTGCAGTAGCCGAAGGCCCGGAAATAGAAGATGACTGGCATAATTTCGGCGCGTTGAATTTGCCTGAGCATCATCCTGCCCGCGATATGCAGGATACCTTTTATGTGCAACAGAATCCTGATTGGGTGTTAAGAACCCATACCAGCAATGTCCAGATCCGTGAAATGGAAAAAGGAAAACTGCCTATCCGCCTGGTCATGCCCGGCCGTGTCTATAGAAATGAAACCATCAGTGCAAGAAGCCATTGCTTTTTTCACCAGGTGGAAGGATTATATATAGATGAAAATGTCTCTTTCGCTGACCTGAAACAAACCCTTTATTTCTTTGTAAAAGAAATGTATGGTAAGGATGTGAAAGTGCGTTTTCGCCCCTCCTATTTCCCATTTACAGAACCCAGTGCCGAAATGGACGTAAGCTGTTTTATCTGCGGTGGTGTAGGTTGTAATATCTGCAAGAAAACCGGTTGGGTGGAGATCCTCGGCTGTGGTATGGTTCATCCCAATGTATTAGAGAACTGTAATATAGACCCCAACAAATACACGGGTTTTGCCTTTGGCATGGGTGTTGAACGCCCGGCTATGCTGAAATACGGGATCAATGATATCCGTTTATTCAGCGAGAATGATGTAAGGTTTTTGAAGCAATTTACCGGAGCTATATAGCGGTTGGGCATTCCGTTCTAACCCGCTACCAAATAAAAATGTATCACCCGGGGGTGCGAGTCTGAATAAGGTCTGCCATGAATAATACCACGGCTTTCCGATCCATATAAGAACCGCGCGAACGGCCTGCTTTATAACGTTAAAGAGGCTATCTAAAAAGTATATTATTTGCCGGTAAGACGGGAAGGCGGTAAGAAATTATTAATTGAAGATCAACTCTTCCCGTCTTCCCGCCCTTATTCGCAGAGTCCTGTGGACCGGCTATTTCAATTAATCTGCTTTTAAGACGGCCTCTTTGTATTGTATTTTTTAAATAACTAACTCTTTGGCCGTGGATTGTAAAAAGCAAGTACCAGGGATGCACCTATGGTTACCCATAAACCGATGCCATATCCTTTTCCGATCGTCTTAAATATATCTCCTATTGCCACACCATTGATCAATGGCTCGCCAATGATCATATAGATTATTGTCAGCAAAGGCAGCCAGGTCCAGATTCCTCTTCCAAGAATATAGTTTCCGTTGTTCAGCGCCCCGATAAGCAGGAAAATACCTGACACGGGGATTAGCAACAGGATATATTTTTTCCAGTCACCGCCTCCCGAAAAAACGGTATCATAACCACTTACATTCATACCCATGAATGACAGGTACGGCAAAAAGAAGCAGCCGATCAAAACGACCGCTAAAATGATGGTGAGAATTTTTCTGTCCATGTTGGTTTGTTTTATTGGTGAATAAGAATGATGTGTTTTGTTATCGTGCTTTTGCCGTCATCCGTTTATAACAGAAAAAGGCCGCGGCGAGAAACGAAATGATGGCAATATAGAACCAGGGACTAAAGGCCAGCGTTGCTTTATAATCATTCATAGTGTTCCCAATTTTATCAAGTCCCAGGCTGTCCGCCCCCTCCTTTGCTTTATCTAAAGCCTGTTGTTTCAATGAAGCTGCAAAATTATTTTTTTCATCCAACATCAATCCTATTGAGGCCCCTGCTGATAGTATTCCGGTTACAATCCCGCCGGCGCCGCCTGCTTTTGCATTGGCGAATGACAACAGAAATCCCAACACACCAAGTCCTAATGCACCAATGGCCAGGTACTGTGTATTCCCTTTTTGTTCTTTGTCTGCCGACATCGTCTTTGATTTCAAATCATTACCCCCCAATCCTCCGCTGGCAGCTTTCCAACCATTTCCTAATGCATAATCTAATCCTGATTTATTAGCTATCGTTGTACCGGCACATTTTATTTGTGAAAAAGGCAGAAGAAACAAAAGAACACCTACCGCAAATGCCACCGTTGAGGGAATCCTGGTCCCAAACATTCCGGGAGCAGGTGCAGGTGGTGTATAGGTAGTTTGAACAGTTGGTTGGTTGGTATCCATACAAATTTTTGATTAAGGTAAGAGAAACTTGTCATAAATCACAATTTGGACAGCATGGTTTAACCCGGAATGGAAAAAGAGCTATAAACAATATCTTTACAGTCCTAATTTTTTCCCCAGTGATAATCAACAGTATCTGTGTTTGCGGGGCTGGTACCATGGGCGCCAGTATTGCCCAGACCCTGGCTCAGGCAGGTTTTTATACAATTTTATACGATTTGAACCCGGTTATGCTGGAAAATGCGGGGACCCGTATTGAAAAAAACCTCGGGGATCAGACCCAAAAAGGAAGGCTCCGGCTGGGAGAGAAAGAAAGAATTACCGGGCTTATTCGCTTTACCGGGGATATTCAATCCTGTGTGGCCGATGTATTTATCGAGGCCATAGTAGAAAAACCGGAGCTAAAACTGGCACTTTTCAATCAACTGGCCGAACTAAATCACAGTGAATGTATTTTCGCCAGTAACACTTCTTCGCTTTCCATTACAAGGATCGCCGAAAAAATAAAAAACCCTGAACGGGTCATCGGTATGCATTTTTTTAATCCCGCTACTATTATGAAGCTGGTAGAAATTGTGAATACAACTTACACAAATTCAAACACAACTGATACTATTGTTGAACTGGCCATGAATATGGGAAAAACGCCGGTGCTCTGCAGAGATTCACCTGGGTTTATTGTTAACCGGGTTGCCAGGCCTTATTATATTGAGTCGCTGAGGATAGTAGAAGAAGGACTTACTGATATTTCACATCTTGATATGTTGCTGGAAGCCACCGGGTTTAAACTGGGCCCTTTCAAACTAATGGATCTTATCGGGAACGATGTGAATTATGCAGTTAGTTGTTCGGTATTTGAACAGTTGGGCAAGCCAGCGCGACTCATGCCTTCCCCGATACAGGAACAAAAGGTAAAAGATGGAAAATTAGGTAGAAAATCCGGGGAAGGATATTACCCTTATCCTCAAAAAAAGAATTGATGTACTTTTTTCATTACTAATAGCCCCATTGTGAATAAATTCAATTTTTTTAATGGATAATCAATCCACAAATGAAATCATACACCGGGGCTCCCCCTTTAGGGGGGCTAGGGGCATATTAGTTACAGGCGGTACCGGTTTCCTTGGATCCTATATCATTAAACAATTAGTGGTAAAAGGTTACACAGTAAGGGCTATCCACAGGGGCAAAAAACTTCCCTCCTGGATTGACAAAGAAATATTTAATCCGGTGGAGTGGGTCAAAGCTGATGTGCTGGATGTGGTAGCCCTTCAGGATGCGATGGAAGGTATTGATGCCATTATTCATTCGGCAGCTATTGTTTCTTTCGCAAAAAAGGACCGTAAGAAAATGTACAAGGTAAATGTGGAAGGAACCGCTAACGTGGTGAATATGGCTCTGGAAAAAAATGTGAAACGCATGGTCCATATTAGTTCAGTAGCAGCACTGGGAAGATTGGTCGGTGGTGGTCATGTGAACGAAGAAAAAAAATGGGAAGAAAGTAAAGCAAACACGCATTATGCCAAAACCAAGTATAAGGCCGAACTGGAAGTCTGGCGGGGCATTTGCGAGGGGCTGGAAGCTGTTATTCTGAATCCCAGTACCATTTTAGGATATGGCGACTGGAACAATGGCAGTTGTGCTATTTTCAAAAATGTTCATGCTGAAATTAAATGGTACTCCCCGGGTATCAATGGTTTTGTAGATGTGGAAGATGTAGCAAAAGCCGCTTTGCTTTTATTGGAAAGCCCTGTTTCTGATCAACGGTTTATTGCTAATGGTGACAACTGGCCCTTTAAGAAATTGCAAGATACTATCGCAGATGGTTTTGGGAAAAAACATCCTTTCTGGCCAACCACCCCTTTGTTATTGGCGTTTGCATGGCGTCTCGAAAAATGGAGGTCCATGTTCACCGGTAAAAAGCCATTGGTGACCAAAGAAAGTACGAGAGTAGCTCAAAGTAAAACCTGGTTCGAGAATAGCAAGATATTAAAGGCCCTGCCTGATTTTTCTTTTACCCCATTGGAAGAAACGATCAAAAAAGCCTGTGAGAAATATAAAGCCTCCCCAAACCCCTCCGAAGGAGGGGCTGTCGAAAATTTCCTATGATGCAACAGTCTTAATTGTATTGGAATTTTATAGTTCCTTTTTGGGCAATATCGTTATGATAATTGGTAATGTTTCCCCGGACATTGTCCAAAGGACTCCTTCAGGAAGATTGAAAATTTTTTCTTAAAATGCTCTCAGAAGGAATCCTTTGGACAATTTGCAGGTTATACGTTCTTAACTTAATTTAATGATTTTCCAAAAGGATAACCGGGCTGCTTTGATTATCTTTAAATTGCAATCATATTCTCTATGCAAAAACTCCGATTTATTTTTTCCCCCCTGCTTTGCGGTTTATCATTGATCACATACGGGCAGTTTATCGTCACCGGAACAGTACTGGATTCCGCCTCCCGGGAACCCCTGCTAAAAGCCTCAGTTTTTTGCCAGAATACCACGCTTGGAACGGTAACAAACAAAGAGGGTGAATTCTCGCTGTCATTAAAATCCGGTGGCTATGATCTGATCTTCAGCTATACGGGCTACCAGACGCAAACAGTACGCATCAGCAATAATAATAAACTGGAAATCTTATTGGCCAAAGAAGATAAAAGCCTTGGTGAAGTGGTGCTGAAAAATAGTTATGAAGTGACAGATGGCTGGGATAAATATGGAGATTTCTTCATCAAAAACTTTATCGGCGCCACTCCGAATGCTGCCCGCTGCATTTTATTAAACCCGGAAGTGCTGAAGTTCTATTATTATAAACGCAGTAATAAACTGAAAGTACTGGCGACCGGTCCGATAAAGATCAGCAATAAGGCATTAGGGTACAACCTCCATTACCAGCTTGATTCCTTTGTTTATTATTATTCAACGAATATCAATTTGTATCGTGGCTATTGTCTGTATACGGAAATGGAGGGAGATGATAGCCTGAAAAAAAACTGGAGCGATGCCCGTCGTAAAGCCTATGCTGGTTCTAAACTTCAGTTTATGAGAAGCTATTACGACAGCACGCTGTTGGATGACGGGTGGGTGATAGACATGTTAGATGAAAACAATGACAAAAAATTCAATAAGATCGAGAACCCTTATGATACGCTTTACTATGGTGCCCTGGACAGCACTTTACAGATAGAAATATGGTACCCCCGAAAGCTCAGTATTACCTATAAGAACAAGAGCCCGGAACCGGAATATCTCAAAAAAATGAACCTGCCCAAAAGTGTCCCTTATCCCATTTCCTATATTGATCTGAAAGATGCAATCGCTATTACTCAAAATGGTTATTATTACGACCAGAAAGATTGGGTGAACCAGGGATACTGGAGCTGGAAGAATTTAGCGGACCAGTTACCGTATGATTATTTACCGCCGGATCAATAGAATATCGAACAGATGAGCAGGGAATTCAGAATATCGAAGTTGAGTAGTTCCTATGTTAAGGATTTTCTTCTTTGTTCGTGAAGTACTTCATCTGTTCGACATTCCTTGTTCCTCTGTTCATCATTCGTTCCCCTCCATCACTTTCTTCCATAACGCCGGGATCCGTCTTATCCAGACCAACTCTTTCATTTTTTCTCTTGCATCTTCCACCGGTGAGCCGAAATAAACCTTGCCTCCTGCGATTGAATCTTTAACCCCGCTTTGCGCATATACCACGGCATCTTTCCCGATCGTCAGTGTCTTACTCACTCCCACCTGGCCCCATAGGATCACATTATCTTCAATGGTAGTAGCCCCCGCCACCCCAACCTGTGCCGCAAACAGGCAGTTTTTTCCGATCACAGTGTCATGGCCAATATGCACCAGGTTATCTATCTTGGTTCCTGCCCCGATCAGGGTATCATCACTCACCCCCCGGTCTATGGTGCAACCCGCCCCAATTTCTACCGAATCACCGATCACCACCCGGCCGCAGCTGTTCATCTTTTTATAGTGAATATCACGGGTGGTCTTCTTATTATAATAAAATGCATCGCTGCCGATGACGGTTCCGGCCTGGATGATCACATGATCCCCGATAGTGCAATGATCCAGAATCACCACGTTCGGGTAAATGATGCAATGTTGGCCAATCACTACATGATTGCCTATGTACACATTCGGCATGATGACGGTTCCTTCCCCGATGGTGGATAGATCACTGCGTATTTTCATAGAAGGTGTAAACGGGCGGTAATGATCAACGATCTTTAAATAGGCTTCAAAGGGATCCTTCACGATCAGTAATACTTTACCTTCCGGAAAATCGGTTCTTTTATCAATAATGATAAAACCGGCAGGTGAACCAATACAGGTTGAATAATATTTCGGATGATCAACATATACCAGGTCGCCGGGCCCGACCTTATGGATCTCATTTATACCGGTTGCAAAGCCACTACTATTACCTGCTATTTCAGCCCCGATAAGCCGGGCGATCGTTGTTATCGGAACGGGTTGATCAAAACGCATACAACAAATTTTAGCAAAGGTAACAAGCTAATTATTGGTTGCCGGTTGCTAAAACAAGTGATTTTAAGGGCTTATTTACCTTTTAACGGTATGGATATAAAAATAATTTTTTGGGTCCTGCCATTAATGATCTAACAATACAAATAATGAAAGAGCGATCATTAAAAATATAAGACGATTATTAAAACACATTGATTATTAAAAACGGATACAGCTGTAATCCTTTACTGGCAATAATTTCAGCTAATATGAAAGTACAGGCTATTATAAAATAGCCAGATAATAATGATGTAACCAATATACCGGCGATTCAAAGATCAGCATATCATGATGGGCTTATCCACAACAATATGTAAAATGTTAATAAAATATTTTGAAATTTTTTTTTGGTTAAAGAAAATTATTTTTAATATTGCGTAGGGAAATTTGTTTCCCGTACTTACTAACCCATCCATATAAATGATCCCTCCGGAATTCCGGGGGGATTTTTTATGCCCCCGGGCCCCTAAAAGGGAGTACCAAAAAATACAATCATCGTTGATTTATTTATTGATCTTCTGATATTATTTCGTGTCTTGTAATTATGTTCCGGTTTTCATAGATCTGCGTATGGGTTTTTGATAAAACATTCATTTCCCCGATAATCACGAATAAAAAATACCTTTATAAAAATTTAAAATTCATTCCATGCTGAAATCAATGACCGGTTTTGGAAGAGCCGAAATGAACGTAGGTGATAAAACTTTCCTTGTTGACATTAAATCACTCAATGGAAAACAATTTGAATTGCAACTGAAGATGCCTTCTATTCTAAAACCATTTGAATTTGATATCCGGCGCCTGCTTTCTGAAAAATTAGCCCGCGGAAGCGTAGATTGCCTGATCAGCCTGAAAGACACGGGGAATGCAAAACCGGTTACCATCAATACCACCCTGGCGAAGGCTTATTATAAGCCCCTGGCCGAATTGTCCGCTGCCCTTAACCTGGATCCATCGCATATCCTGAGTACCCTGGTGAAACTGCCCGAGGTGATCACCCCAAGCAGCGACACCCTGTCAGATCAGGAATGGGAGGAATTCAGGGATGTATTGCAGACGGCCCTTAACAACCTTAACATCCACCGCATGAATGAAGGGGCCGCGATGGAAGAGGATCTCATATTGCGGATAAACAATATACTTAAACAGCAGGAAGAAGTGGTAAAACTGGAACCTCTTCGTCAGCAAAAAATAAGGGAGGGAATTACTCGCCTCCTGGAAGAAAATGTGGGTAAAGAAAACTATGACAGTAACCGCCTGGAACAGGAGCTGATCTATTATATTGAAAAAATAGACATCACAGAAGAGCAAGTGAGATTAAAAAACCATTGCGAATACTTCCGGTCGCTGCTGGCTGACAAGGATGAATCAAAAGGGAAAAAACTATCCTTTGTATTACAAGAGATCGGACGCGAGATCAATACCACCGGTTCCAAAGCCTATGATTCCACCATTCAAAAAGCAGTGATCATGATGAAAGATGAACTGGAAAAAGCAAAGGAGCAGGTACTGAATATATTATAAAAAACAGTTGAGACAGGGTCTCTACTATTCGATATTCCTCTCTTCTTAATTACATTTACAAAAAAAAATTCTTGAAAATCGTCAGGAATACCTGCTTTTTAGTGCTACTGGCCATTTATTTACAGCTTATAGCTGTTTCCTGCACGAACATTGACCTGTACGAAAAATCGGTTATCATTCCGGGTCAGGCCTGGCAAAGTAAATTCAAACCTTCCTTTCATTTTACGATCAAAGACAGTGCTTCTCTATACCAGCTTTTCCTGGTACTGCGACATAACGATAAATACAGCTTTAGTAATATTTATATAAACCTATATGCCCAATGGCCGGGTAGTGATACGGTAAAAAAGATCAGGAGAGATCTTACCCTGGCCAATAATGAAAATGGCTGGCTGGCCAGCGGAATGGATGATATTTATGAACACCGCATCCCTTTGGGAGACCCCGAGCCCCTGAAAGCCGGCACTTATACTTTCACCATTGAACAGATCATGCGGGAGGATCCGCTGAAAAATGTACTGAATGTGGGGCTGAGGATTGAAAAAAAACCGTAGTAGTGAACAGTGAATAGATAATAGTTAAAAGTATCCTCAATTCCTGATTGTCTTTACGGGTTGAGGACACTATTCACTATTCACTATTATCTATTATCTTTTATCTATACAACATGCCTGATATCAGCCGGAGAAGATTGCGTCGTACTACTGCCCTTTACTGGATGTTGCTGTTGTATATTATCGCGGCCCTCGTATGGTGGTTCATTTCCCTCAATGAACAGAATACCATGATGTATGACTTTAAAGTAACGAGGTTACAGGCTACCCTTGATAGTAACGCTACTCCCCTTTTATTTAATCAGGAACTGCATAAAATTAACGCTGAGCATAAAAGCAATAAGTCAAAATATCTTGGTGAAGGGAGTATTTTCTTCCTGGTCATTTTGCTCGGCGCTGCTTTTGTTTTCCGCTCTGTACGGCGACAGTTTTACCTGCAAAGCCAACAGCAAAATTTTATGATGGCGGTAACCCATGAGTTAAAAACACCTATTTCCGTGACAAAACTGAATCTCGAAACATTGTTGAAATATAATCTTGACCCGGAAAAACAAAAAAAAATGATCCGGACCACACTGGATGAAACAGCCCGGTTGAATTTTTTGACTAATAATATTCTTATTGCCGCCCAATTGGAAGGCGATAGTTATAAATCATCGAAAGAAGAATTGGACCTGTCGGGATTACTGAAAGATTGCCTCCAGGATTTCAGGAACCGCTTCCCTGAAAGAATATTTAAAGAAGATATTGAAACCGAAGCAGATGTAAAAGGTGACCCCCTGTTACTTCAAATACTCATCAATAACCTGCTGGAGAATGCCCTTAAATATTCGCCCAAAGAGAACCCGGTATTGGCTGTTTTAAAAAGATACAGGTCAGGGATTGAATTGCAGGTTATTGATGAAGGTCCCGGTATCACGGATGAAGAAAAGAAAAAGGTATTTTCCAAGTTTTACAGGATCGGCAATGAAGCTACCCGAAAAACCCAGGGGACCGGTCTTGGCCTGTACCTTTGTCGTAAAATAACCCGGGACCATAATGCCGACATTTCGGTGACAAACAATGTACCCCGCGGTAGTAATTTTAGTGTTGTTTTTAAATAGGTCTGACGGTCTCCGTCTGGGCTTGCCGAATACTGGTCAGACGGAAACCGTTAGACCAAGTCAATAAAATATATCATGCCTGCAGAGAAAAAAACATCCATTCTATTGGTGGAAGATGAAGAAAATCTACACGAAGCTCTCAAACTGAATCTTGAGCTGGAGGGCTACGAAGTAGTATCTGCATTTGATGGTGCCGCGGCGCTCAATGCCGTGCAGGCTGAATATTTTGACCTCATCATCCTGGACGTTATGTTGCCGGAAATGGATGGTATCAATGTTACGGAAACCATCCGCATCAGCAATAATGAAGTGCCGATCCTGATCCTCAGCGCCAGGAACAGCAGTGCTGACAGGGTGCTGGGACTAAAAAAAGGCGCCGATGATTATCTCGCCAAACCTTTTAACCTCGAAGAACTTTTATTGAGAATTCATAAACTGATCAACAAGAATAAAAGACTCCAGGATAAATCCTCGGTAGGTGACTTGTATTCATTCGGTGGCAACACCATTGATTTTAAGGCCCAGCAGGCCACCCGAACCAATGCGGAGAAAATTCAACTGAGCAAGAAAGAGACCATGCTGCTGAAATTGCTGATCGAGAACAAAAACGAAGTCGTACCCAGGGAAAAAATATTACAGTCTGTCTGGGGTTATAATGTATATCCTACAACCCGCACCATAGATAATTTTATTCTCAACTTTCGTAAATACTTTGAAGAGGACAGCCGCAACCCGAAATACTTTCACTCCGTAAGAGGAGTGGGGTATAAGTATTCAGAGTAGAAGGTTGAAAAAAAGATAATAGATAATAGTTAATAGTGAATAGATAATAGTCCATTCAGGTCAATCAGTCCTTTGAATAATGTACAATATTGTTATCCGAAATAGTTGATTTTACAATTTTGGGAAACAACTTCGGGTTAAGGACACTATTATCTATTAACTATTATCTTTTATCTTTTCACTGATCTTTTCCAACACCCTTTTTGCATCTTCCAGGAATCTGCCCTTATCGGCTCCCACGTTGACCGCCGTAAACATCCCTGCCTCGCATACCTTCAGAATATGCCCCGTTTCTTCAATCAGGTTTTGGGGTATTTGTATTTTCTTCATAATCGTATTCAGGTTCTCTTTGTTCATTTGGCTGCCCGAAAGGTTAAAATGATACCCAAAGAAATTCCAGACAGCCTGGTGGAGAGAAGAATAAAAATTCTGGCCGGAAGCCTTTTCCCATAAAAAAACAGGAGCCAGGGTTTCTTCCACCGATAAGCCGGATGCTGGTGCTACAGACTCGATAGGTATTTTTCCGGATCTTCTTTGCCTGCTCCTGTAAAACCAAACCGATCCACACAGGGTAAACAACCCTGCTATTCCACCAATCAACCAGAAATTTTTTCCCTTATCCGCATTTTTAACATCCGCTGTTTTGGCACCGGAAGGAATTATGTTTTCATTACTACCAATGCTAACCTTTAATGGAGGCGTCGTGATCGTTTTAAATCCTCCGCTGTCCGGATTGTAAAAACTAAAGCTTACTGGTGGGATCATATATTCCCCGGGACGAGCTGATACAAATGCATAACGAAATACCCTGGTTCCCCCTAATGGCGAGGTTGTTTTATCCAGCGAATCCCTTACTACCGGCTCAAAAGCTTCTATGCCCGCGGGCCACTGTACCGTAGGAGCGCTCAATTGAATAAAATTTCCTTTCCCACTGATGCTTATTTCAAAAACTCCTTCTTCATTTTTTGCCAGTTTGTTTTTTTCAATCAGGGCTTTCATCCTGAACATACCGGTCGCTCCATTAAAACCAGCTGGTTTATTTTTTACCGGGACCGGTTTCACATTGATCACCACAGGATCTGTTCTAATATCGGTCTCAAATGTTTGTGTATTCTCTCCCGCCGAGCCGGGATCATTATTATTCAAAACCCCTTCTGTAATTTCCTGTTCAGTTTTTTGATTGACAACACTTTTTGAAAATTCCACATTATTTTTTATCTCCATGGCATCAATGGTAAAAACTCCTGCCTGCAGGGGATAGAGTTGCACTTTGCGGATCGTATGCACATCAAACGAATTCCCGTTCACTTTTTCAATGGCTGACTGTTTATCCGCCAGGTTGATCATATCATAGACAGTAAACCCGTAAAATCCAGGGTTTTTTACGATATCCGACCTGGATTCAAGCCTTGAATACAACTTGAAAGTGGCCAATACGGGTTCTCCGACAAAACAGTTTTTTTTGTCAACCATCACTTTCAGGAAAAGGTTTTGCCTGATCTTTTCATAAGCGTCTTCACCCGGTTCCAGGAAATAGGCCGAATTCCCGACACGGGGTTCTTTACCCAACCGCTTGTTAGCTTCTTCTTCCGGGATTACTTCTACAACTACATCATTGCTCTTCATCATCTTCCCATCAACGGTTGCGGTCGCCCCTGGAATGACGAACATTCCGGTTTTCAGCCCCACTAATGTATAAACTGTATTTCGCAAAGAGACTCTCCCTTTACCGGATGCAACCGTACCGGTATAGATATTCGGGCCGGTAACAACCCTGAAGTTGCCGAACAAAGGAGCCCTGAAACTACCCGGCTTCTCTGCATCTTCAATAATATATTGTACCTGGAAAGATTCCCCGGAAATGACAGGGTGCTGGGGTACAATGGTCTTAAAAACGACCTGTGCCTTCATTCCGGATGATAATAAAAGAAGAATCGCTATGATAAAACCTTTTATCATGTAAAATAATATAGCCGCTTTGTCTTAGTAAAAGTAGAACAGGATGGTAAAGGATTGACTTAAAATATACTAATGGGCTGAATCTCGTTTTAAAGGCACCCTTCTTACCATCTTCTCTCATTAGGAAGGCAATAATTTTCAGGCCAATGATTTGGTTAAGTTAAGCCCTGTGTGACTGACTGACTGAAGACTGCCAACTGCGGACTGACGACTGACGCCCCTCGGCTACGCTCAATGCCGTCCCGACTGCCCGACTGCATACTGCCCGACTGCCTAACTGCCCGACTGCCGACTGCCCAACTGCTAAAGATCTCCCAACTGTGGCCTTATTAATATCTCTTCCACGCAGGCAGCCGGAGAAAGCTGTGAAGCTGCATAGATCATCCTGGCGATATCATCCGCTTCCATGATGCGATTATGGGAATTGTCAAACCCACTCCATGAGTCCGACATGACCGCCCCGGGTAAAACAGCAGTTATTTTAATACCATAAGGTTTCATTTCCTCCCGAAGGTTCTTACTGAAACCATATAAGGCAAATTTGCTGATACTGTAAGCGCCGCCATTTTTATAAGCATCCAGGGAAGCAATGGAGCAAAGATTGAAGATATGCCCGGTCTTTTGTGCCATCATGGCGGGTAATAAGGTCCTGGTAACATGATAAGCGCTGTAAAGATTAATGCTGATCTGGTTTTCCAGGATTCCATCCGGTTCATTGTATACGTTGCCGGGTTCAAACAGCCCGGCATTATTAACTAAGATATCCGGCGTACCGGAGGATAGACACCAGTTGCCAAAGGCGACCGCTCCTTCTTTTTTACTCAAATCAAATGGTTTCGCTTTTATGGTTACCAATGGATATTTTGTCACCAGCTCTTCCACAGTTTTGTACAAAGCGATCTCTCCGCGGGCACATAGCAAAAGATCATAGCCATTCGCGGCAAATATTTCAGCAACCGCCTTCCCTATTCCTTTTGATGCCCCCGTTATAACTGCTTTCATTAAAGATTGAGTTTTGAGCTTTTCTTCCCTCTCATATCATCCTATCTTTAACCAGTGGATTGGAAAATGGATGTGCAGAATAAAAAATCCGTGTTAATCCCGCATAGGCGGGACAGGTCCGTGTAATCCGTGTTCCAATTATTTCCAGTTTCTTTGCAAATCTACAACCTGTGATGAAGTATAAACATTTGTTTTTTGATCTTGATCATACCCTCTGGGATTTTGAAGCCAATAGCCGGCAAACGTTGGAAGATCTTTACCACTCGATGGAACTGGGATCCAAAGGAGTCAGCGATTTTGACCTGTTTCATAAAAATTACCTGGTGCATAATGAAATGCTATGGGCACGTTACCGGAATGGTTTTATTAAAGTGGATGAATTACGATGGAAAAGAATGTGGCTCACTTTGCTCGATTTTAAAATTGCCGATGAAGTGTTGGCCCGTGAAATGGGAATAGTCTTCCTGGACCTGTTGCCCACCCGGAAAATTTTGTTTCCCCATACCATTGAAATCCTGGATTACCTCACTAATAAAGATTATCGCCTTCATTTAATCACCAATGGCTTTGAAAAAACCCAGCATAGCAAATTAAAATATTCAGGGCTCGACAAATATTTTACAGAAGTAATAACTTCCGAGGGTAGCAATAGCCTCAAACCGCATAAGGAGATCTTTGATTATGCCCTGGCAAAAGCAAAAGCGCGGGTAGAAGAAAGCATCATGATCGGCGATAGCCTGGAAGTAGATATACAGGGCGCTATCAATGCCGGGATTGACCAGGTTTTTGTAAACCATATCAAAGAAACAGCCTCCATTAAACCAACCTATACTGTTTATTCGCTGAAAGAGCTGGAGAAAATATTTTGAGCTGGATCATATAATAAGGTGACTACTAGCGTTTACCACTCCGCAATCACCGTCACCCCTCCCTTCGCCATCTCCCCGATCTTCACCCTGATCTTTATGTCCAGCGGCAATAACAGGTCAACCCTTGAACCAAACTTAATGAATCCCATCTCGGCGCCCTGTTGCACCTGTTGCCCTACCTGTAAATAATTTACAATTCGTTTGGCGACAGCGCCAGCGATCTGTTTGACCAATATCTCTTTGCCCTCTTTGTTATAGCCAATGGAATTCCGCTCATTCTCCATGGACGATTTGGGATGCCAGGCTACCAGGTATTTTCCTTTGTGGTAACGGTTGTAGATCACGGTACCGCTAACCGGGTTCCGGTTCACATGTACATTCAACGGACTCATAAAAATGGAGACCTGTATCCGGCGGTCCGTGAAATATTCATCCGCATTCACTTCTTCAATAGCCACCACTTTACCATCTGCCGGGGCCACAATGGCATCTTCACGGATTGTCATTGTCCTGTTGGGTACGCGAAAAAAAGAGATAATGAAACATAACAAACCCAGCGTGGCAATGAAAACAAACCAGCTTAACCAGGGAAGACTAAAACTCATGAAATAAAAAGAAAGGATATTAATGATCCCAAACAGGATGGTGCTTCCTGCAATGATCTTGTAGCCTTCTTTGTGGATGGTCATTGAGTGATCCTTAAGGGGCAAAGATACCGTTTTGGTGAATGGTGAGTTGTGAGTTGTGTCCCGATAGCTATCGGGAGGTGAGCGGATAATTTCCTTTTAATTTTAAGCTCATTAAATAGAAAAATAATACGCTGCCCCATACACTAACCATACAACGGGAATGGCCACTAACAGGGAGTCGAACCGATCTAAAAAACCCCCATGGCCCGGGAATATTGAACCACTGTCTTTTATTCCTGCCATCCGTTTGAGTTTAGATTCGAGAATATCGCCAAATGTTCCGGCTATGCATGTTATTGCAGAAATGAGTAGCACATTCCGGGTATCAAAATCAAATTGCCATGCCATTATTCCGGCTATAAGTACGGTGAGCAATACCCCCCCCAGGGTGCCTTCCCAAGTCTTTTTAGGAGAAATCTTTGTTAACGGTGTTTTACCTATCATCGATCCCACCAGGTAAGCCAGGGTATCATTTACCCAAATGGAAAAAATGATGATGCAGGGCATAACCATTAAATGCCATTGAGGGGCAACGGGGTAATGAACATGTATGTCGGCCAGAAAATAATCCTTTCTCATGTCCATAATCAATCCTAAACTCAATGAGATATATAACAATCCCAATGCCGAATGGCCGATGTTTTTTACCTGGACAGGCCGTGTAAACAGTAATTCATTTAAAAGCAGGAGAAAAATACAGATCGAACCTGCCCACAAGCTCAGTACATGTAACTTCCATCCAAAAATAATATAGGAATCACCTGTAAACGAGAGCATAAGACACCAGCCGGCCAGCATGAACACATATTGATGAAAAGGAGTTATTCCCTTGTATCCCGGATCGATCTGCCCTACCAGTTTATGATAATCGTACCAGCAACCAAAATGAATAATGGAAAACAGGATCAAAAAACTCCACTGGTTCCACAGTACCCCCCCCAGCATAATAATGGCAAAGAGAATGGTGGTGATGGTCCTTATTCTGAATGTTTGCCAATTAAATGCCATATAAACAGGTGGTTCAAAACGGGTGATCTTTTACAGGTTCCATATCCTCTGCATACACTTCCTGGTAGTTAGTGGTAGATCTTTTGATCATCCAGGCAACTGAAATAACCACAAACACAAGGCTAACCGTTGACATCAGCGCGATATTATTCATCTTAAAAGTAGATTCATCATTGATCATCCCCTTACTGAAATACACCACTACGATCAGGGAAGCATCATAGACGAAATGGGCCAGCATGGCCGTCCAGAGACTTCCGCTATACCAATAGATCACCCCCAACATGATCCCCAACACAAACCGGGGGAGAAATCCATAAAACTGGAGATGAATGGCAGAAAAAAGAAAAGCCGCGGCAATGATCCCCGCCCAGTGATTTTTAAATAAGTGGATCAGCAACCGTTGCAACATGCCTCGGAACAGCAATTCTTCACCCACGGCAGCTAACCCTGCAATAAAGAAAACATTTAATAAAAGATCTTTAATGGTATGCCTCGTCAACAAGGCTTGTATTGTTTTCCCAGCTTCATCTTCTTTGGTTTTTAGCCAATGCTCAATTCCCGCCGGGAAATGAAGATTCCGGTTGAAAATACCTAATCCTTCCACCATGGGTAAAGCCAGGATCATCACCATTACCCCCATAAAGAAATACAGGACCGTGGACGGTTTTTTAAGTCCCAGGTATTTCTTGCTGTGATGACTAAAAAACTCCGCACAAAGCCAGGAGGGTATCAGGAATAAACTGATGAACTGAACAACCTGCATTCCCCGGATAAAACCGATCATGCCGGGTTTACTATAATCCCATTTGGACATATCCGCTAATTCTACAATATTGATCCCGGCCATACGGGAAAGTACGAGTGGACCAATAAGCCCCCCTAAAATGAAAAAGCTGACCAAGGCGACACTGATCAATATGAGTAATTGCGTACCAGCCGATCTCCCTTTTAAAAATCCTTTCATTAACGGTTTTTTTGGTAGTGAGCTAATTTGCCGGGCGGGAAGACGGGAAGAATGTCGAACAGATGAACAAGGAATTCAGAATGTCGAAGTCGGTCCGGTCATTCCTTAAACTTTCGAAGAACGGGGTCTTCACCTTCTTCATTCTGCATTCCTTGTTCATCTGTTCTGCATTCTTCTCCTTCCCGGCTATATTCTAAGCCACTACTAGTTTTTTAAATTGTAAATTTGCAGCCTCAAAAATAGCGAATTGAAATTTGAATGATCAGAATAGGCAACATACAAGTTCCTGAGTTTCCGCTCCTTCTGGCACCCATGGAAGATGTCAGCGATCCTCCTTTCCGGTCGGTATGTAAGGATAATGGAGCCGATCTGATGTATACAGAATTCATATCTTCCGAAGGACTGATCCGCGATGCCATCAAAAGCCTCAAGAAGCTGGACATATTCGACTATGAACGCCCGGTGGGGATCCAGATATTCGGAGGGGATGAGGAAAGCCTTTCTTTAGCGGCAAAAATCGTGGAAGTAACTAACCCCGATCTGCTGGATATCAATTTTGGTTGCCCGGTAAAAAAAGTGGCCCTCAAAGGCGCTGGCGCGGGTGTATTGAAAGACATTGACCTCATGGTGCGTTTAACCTCCGCTGTGGTAAAAGCGACGTCGTTACCCGTGACGGTAAAAACAAGATTGGGCTGGGATGATCAGACAAAAAATATCGAAGAAGTGGCCGAACGACTGCAGGATATTGGCATTAAAGCGCTGGCCATTCATGGGCGGACCCGTACCCAGATGTACAAAGGTGAGGCGGACTGGTCCCTGATCGGGAAAGTGAAGAATAACCCAAGGATCCATATTCCCATTTTTGGAAATGGCGATATTGATTCACCGGAAAAAGCGCTGGAATATAAGAACAGGTATGGGGTGGATGGGATCATGATCGGCCGCGCCGCCATCGGATATCCCTGGATATTTAACGAGATAAAATATTTTATCAAAACAGGTAGCCATTTACCCCCTCCCGGTATTGAAGACAGGATCGCCGTTTGTCGCCAACACCTGCGCAGATCCGTAGAATGGAAGAATCCGGTAGTAGGCATTAACGAAATGCGCAGGCACTATGCCAATTACATGAAGGGGTTACCCAATATCAAAGATTTCCGCAACCGGTTGGTGGTATTAAAAACGGAAGAGGAAATAAATGAAGTATTGAATGAGATCGCGTTAACCTATGGTGGATTCCGGTTTGAAAAGACCCCGATCGAGCTGGTGAATTATCATGAAAAATGTCCTGCCTAGAATAGATAATAGTGAAAAGTGAAAAGATAATAGTGCCCTTAGCAGAAGAGATTTTACAGCTTTGATACCTTATCAAAACTGTAGGGTTTCTTCGATTTTAATGAACTATCATCTACCTGCCTGCCGGCAGGCAGGTTCACTATTATCTTTTATCTCTCCTCTCAGGTCATTTCAATCTTCATGGCCTTCATTAACCCATATATGGAAACGAGTGTCCACGCCCCTTCCAAAATGATAAAGGGCCAGTAATTGATCAATAACGAAGCATAACAGGCGAGCGCGGCCCCAATGGTGTTCATGACATAAAACAATTTCTTGTTCTTCGGTAGTAAATTTTCAGTGTTCAGAAAATAGGCCACCAGGATGATGGCGACCCCAATCGTGCCTATGATATCATTATAGAACATATTAATTAGAATTTAGATATAAAGGTTTCAATTCCATTTATATAGTTTCGCCTTCTTTTTTCAGCAAAATAATCGGCGAACAATGTCAGCAGGGCCATTATAGCTAATCCCAATCCAACACCACGCCAGAACTCATTGTTGACTTTCCATCTGAAATAAATGAATACACCCGCCCCCAACAAAATAAGTATTATTTCCGTGTAGCGGTAGATGACAAAATTCTTCATCACGGTTTTCATCTCGGCAATTCCTTTTGTTTCAGTTCCGATGGGTTCATATCATGAGCATATACATTACGGATACGGTTGCCATCACTTCTTTTATAAACGGAATAGCCAACTATTCCCAACAGACCAACCACCACCAGCGGGATGGCCGCTCCTTTATAAAACCCTGTTTTAAGGGCAAAAAAGAAAATAAGTGATACCGCTACCGCCGCAATGCCGATCAGCAGGAATAAGATGCTTTCCTGCTTTTCGGCAATAAAGTATTTCTCTATATCTGTTTTCGAGAACAAGTTTTACTCATTTATTGTTGATGGCGTCTTTAACTTCAGCGCTTCCCGGACGGATAGAAGATCCGAAATAATTGATAAGAACTCCTTCCTCATTCACCAAATACTTGGTAAAATTCCAGGATGGCGCCTTGTTGTTCCACCCATTTTTTGTGGAATCGGTCAGCCATTGGAATACTTCGTTCTGATCAACCCCTTTGATCACCACACTCTTTTTCATCAACATAAAATCAACCCCAAAATTCTGTTTACAAAATTGAGCGATTTCCTGGTCTGTTCCCTTTTCCTGTTGCTTAAAATCATTGGCAGGGAAGCCAATTATTTCCAGTTTGTTTTTATTCTCGTCGTAAAGTTTTTGAAGCCCTTCGTATTGTTCGGTATAGCCGCAATCACTGGCGGTATTGACCAACAGGATCTTTTTCCCTTTGAGATCTGCAAAGTCCAGTGTATCCCCGTTGTTCAGCACCCCTTTTAAGGAATAAAAAGAAACAGGCGGAGACATTATTTCATGCGATAGCGTTGCCGTGTTCTTACCTCTCAGGTTAGCCCACCACATCCACACCGGGTAAATAGCTTTCAGCACTTTTTGCCTGTACGTCATATGTTTCGAATTTCGATTTACAATTTCTACATAGCCCCAAAAGGCAATAATGATCATAAAGAGAACAATCAATACCTTTTTTAGTTTATTTCCCCTCCTGCCCGAAACAGACTTCTTATTTATATTATCCGACCCCCTTACCATCTTTAAATATTATTATTCTCCAATTGTCTATTGCCCATTCACAACTCACCACTCACCACTCACCGTATCACCCATTTAAACAGTTTAAGCCTCCCCTTGAATGGCGGGTATTTGATATCCGGGTCAAACCATGTGGGTGTTTTCATTACGGCTCTTTTATGACTAAACGTTTCAAAGGAATATTTTCCATGATAACAACCGGTACCGCTGAATCCACGACCCCCAAATGGAAGATGATGATTAGTAAGATGCCAGCTTGAATTATTAACGCAACTTCCACCGGCCGGAACAGCCTCCAGCCATTCCCTTTCCTTTTTTTTGCTGGAAGTGTATATGTAAAATGCCAGGGGATTCGGGTGTTGTAGGATAACGGCTTTTGCTTCTTCCATGCTGGTAAAAGGAATCACCGGAAGGATGGGGCCGAATATTTCATCTTTCATAACCGGTGCGTCGGCTGGAACAGATTCCAGTATCGCCGGCTCAATAAATAATTTTTCTTTATCAAAACGGCCACCCTGCACCAGGGTTCCCTGTGATAAATAAGGGACCAGCCGGTTGAATTGTTTTTCATTGATGATCTTGCAATAGTTATAATCATCTTCTGGTTTGTCACTAAAGAATTTCAAAAGAGTTTCTTTCAGCGCAGCCACTAATTTATCCATCACCGATGCATGCACCAGCACAAAATCAGGCGCCACGCACATTTGTCCCGCGTTTGAGAATTTGGTCATCGCTATACGGCGGGCTGCTACTTTAATATTCGCATCACTTTCCACTACGCAGGGGCTTTTTCCTCCCAGTTCGAGGGTGACGGGCACCAGGCGTTCGGCTGCCATTTTATAAATGATCTTTCCTACAGCGGTGCTGCCGGTATAAAACACATGATCAAATGAAAACTGGTTCATCATTTCGGGGATCACAGTAATCCCATCCCCCTGTACATATAAAATATACTCTTTTGGAAAAACGTCTTCAATTATTTTTTTCATCACGGCATCTGTTGCCGGGGCAAACTCACTTGGTTTCAGCACTACACAATTACCGGCAGCGATGGCCCCTACCAGGGGGTTAAATAACAATTGGACAGGATAGTTCCAGGGACCGATGATCAGCACCACCCCCAGGGGCTCTTTTAAAACCCTGCTGCCAGATGGCATATTCAACAGGTTTGTTCTGGCGTGTTCAGGCTCCATCCAGTGGTGAAGATTCTTTATAGCCGCATTTAGCTCAGCGATCACCAGGCCCGTTTCGGTCACCCAACTTTCTTCCGGGCTTTTTTTTAAATCGGAATGCAAAGCAGCATACAGGTCCTGCTCATGTTGCAACATGGATGCTTTAAGTTTTTTCAATTGTTCTTTCCGAAAAGCATACGGCCGGGTGGCGCCGCTGGAAAAGAACCGCCGCATGGTTTCCAGTTGATTGATATCTGTCATTCCCTGTAATTTTGTACCAAGTTAAGTAAAATGGTTCGCCAATGACCGATGAATACTATATGATGCAGGCGCTGAAAGAAGCAAAAAAAGCGTTGGGAGATGGAGAGGTCCCGGTAGGTGCCCTGGTGGTGCTAAATGAAAAAATAATTGGCCGCGGCTATAATATGGTGGAAAAATTAAATGATCCCACGGCGCATGCCGAAATGATCGCTCTCACCTCAGCCTTTAATTCTCTCGGTAGTAAATATTTGACCGGGGCCACCCTGTATGTTACGGTGGAACCTTGCTTTATGTGTGCCGGGGCCATCTACTGGAGTAAGATCGGGAAACTTGTTTATGGCGCTGACGATGAGAAGAATG